>JBBAUQ010000007.1:0-21437 GCA_040398125.1 Solirubrobacterales bacterium
CTTGCGGTTTCGGCGTGCTGACCGTGGAGAACATGGATCAGGCGCTCGAGAGGACCGGTGGCGGGATCCGTGACCAAGGGGCGAGTGCGGCCAGGGCCGTCCTGCGGATGGCCGGGCTTAGGGACGAACTGGCCAAATGACCGAGATCCGGTCCGGCGCTGTCCGGATTGGTCTAGGATTGGGACATGGCTCGTGTCTGTCACAGCTGCGGCAAAGGCCCTTCCTACGGGAATTCCCGTAGTCACTCGATGGTCGCCACTCGGCGCCGGTTCGATGCCAACCTCCAGAAGGTGCGCATCATCGAGGGGAAGGTCCGCAAGCGGGTCAACGTCTGCACCCGGTGCCTCAAGGCGAACAAGGTTCGCAAGGCCGCCTGAGCGGACTCCCCCGCACCGGTCCGATCCGCCACTGACTCACCTATAGTCGCGAAGGTGGGCGACCCCAGCATCGAGCGTTTTCGTCGTGTCGTTGCTTCCGCATACGGCTACCTCGAGTCGAGGCGCCAGGAAGTCAATGACCTGAACGTCTTTCCGGTTGCCGATGGAGATACCGGTGACAACATGGCGATGACCATGCGCGCCGTGATGGAGGAGCTCGACCGCCTCGATGATGGCCGCTCACTGGATGAGATCGGTCGGGAGGAGCTGGTCGCGGCGTTGGCCAGGGCCGCCCTGATGGGAGCTCGCGGAAACTCCGGGGTGATCCTCAGTCAGATCGTCAGGGGGGCCGCCGAGGAGTTGGCCTCGCGTCCGGGTGAACTGGTCGATCCCGTACTGGTCGCCTCGGCCTTTGCTTCGGCTGCGGATGCCGCTTATGAATCCGTCCGGGACCCGGCCGAGGGGACCATGCTCACCGTCTTTCGCGAGATAGCCCATTCCGTTTCGCGTCAGCTGGCCCACGTCGAACCGTCCCGCCAGCGACTCGGACCTGACGCAACCAGTGAGGAGCAAGACAGGATCCTCGCCGAGGTGCTCGAGAAGGCGATCGCCGATGGCGAGAAGGCAGTCCAACGGACCCCTGAACAGTTGGACGTCCTGGCCGAGGCCGGGGTCGTCGATGCCGGTGGTTACGGCCTGGTGCTGATCCTCGGCGGGGTGCTGGCGGCCCTGCGCGGTGACGAGTACGAACTACCCGAGATCGCCCACCGGGCGGCCCCCGCGGCCGGTCTGCCCCATCACCAGCACAGCCGCCACCGCTACTGCCCCAACTTCATCGTCTCGGGAGCCGGTCTGGTTGGACGGGATTACGTCAAGCCGCTGGAGGGCCTCGGCGATTCAGTTCTGGTGGTCGGGGATGAATCGACACTCAAGGTCCACGTCCATACCGACGACCCCGAAGAGGCGATGGGGCTGTTCGCTGACGTCGGGGAGGTAGGCAACCTCGATGTCGCCGACATGCGCCGGCAGGTTGCCGAGCGCCAGGCCCGACTCGCGGGAGCCACCTGTGGAGTGGTGGCCGTGGGCTCCGGAAAAGGCCTCGAGGACCTGATGGCCGGGATGGGTGCAGTGGTGGTCGCCGGGGGCGAGACCCTCAATCCCTCGACGTCCGAGATCCTCGCCGGTATCCGGGATGCCCCCGGGGACGACATCCTCGTGTTGCCAAACTCATCGAACGTGGTGATGGCTGCCGAGCGAGCCTGCGAGCTGTCCGAGAAGAATGCCGTGGTGGTACCGACCTCGACCCAGCAGGCCGGGCTCCTGGCCCTGGTCGAGTTCGATCCGACAGGGCCCCTGGACGAGAACCGTGAGCGCCTCGAGGGCGTCGTACGCGAAACGACCGTGGGAGGGGTTGCTCCGGCTGCCCGTGATGACGGTGAAGGACGTTTCAGGCGCGGGGATGCCGTCGGTTTCGTCGACGACGAGATCATCGCCTGGGGCGGAGCCGGTTCAACCCTTGCCGAGACGATCGGCCACCTGGCAAGAGACAGTGAGCTCATCACCGTGATCAGCGGTGAAGGAGCCCCGATCTCACTGGAAGAGGTCGATGACCACCTGCCGGACGGCGTCGAGCTGGAGCTGCACGAGGGCGGTCAACCCAGCTGGTGGTGGCTCCTGGCGGGCCAGTAGGTCGTTTGCTGCCGGACCGGCCGAGAACTTTCGGGGAGGTCGACCCGGCCCCGAGCGAGCAGGTCCTCGAAGCGGTGGTTGGCGGGCTCGACCCTTCGCTCCTGGATCAACCTCTTTCCTCGCTGCGCGGGGTCGGTCGGCATTTCGAGGCGGTTGCCCGGGAGGCCGGGGTCGAGTCGGTCCGGGACCTGCTCTGGCTGGTACCCGAGACATATGACGAACCGGCCCCGCTCGAGCCGATCGACCAGCTAGTCGAGGGCCGGAGGTCCCGCTTTTCGGCCGAAGTCAGGAGCATCAGGAGCCACCCCGGCCGCGGTGGACGCCGGGGCCGGACTGAGGCCGTGCTCGGTAACGGGTCAACTTCGCTGGAAGCCGTCTGGTTCAACCGGCCCTGGGTAGCCGACCAATTGGATGCCGGCCAGTCGGTCCTCGTCATCGGGAAGCTCGACGGAGGTCGCTTCGTCGTGGAGGTTCACGAGGTTCTGTCCGAACCAGCAGATCCCGGAGGGAAGTCCCCGGCCAAGGGTCCCCCCGGGCTGGTCGAGGCCGTCCCTCGCCCCCGGCACCGGAACTTCGACGGGATCGGGCGGGGCCGGTGGAGGTCATGGGCATGGGAGGCGAACCGGATGACGGCAGCCGAGCCCGATCCCCTTCCGGCATCGATCAGACGAAAACGAGGCCTCCCCGACATCGCCGCCGCCCTGAGGGCCATCCACTTCCCGGCCGAACTCGGGGAGGCCGGGGAGGCCCGACACCGACTTGCCTTCGAGGAACTGTTTCTCTATCAACTGTTCGTCCGGGAGGCCGGCCGTCGCGAGCGGGTCGCGCTGGGCAGCGCACCTGTCCTCGACGGTGGGGAGGATGTCCACCGGGCCTGGCTCGCCGGCCTGCCGTGGCCTTTGACCGGCCACCAGGAAGCGGCGATCGAGACGATCGGGGCTGACCTCGGCTCTGGCGCTCCGATGCGCAGGTTGCTCATGGGGGAGGTCGGGGCCGGCAAGACGGTGGTCGCCCTCTCGGCGATGCTTCGCGCACTCGGTTCGGGCTACCAGGCCGCGCTGATGGCACCGACCGAGGTCCTCGCACGCCAGCACTACCTCAAGGTCCGCCAGTTGCTGGAGGGGACGGGATTCGATGCCTACCTGCTGACCGGAAGTGTCCGGGGTCCCGAGCGCGATGCCCTTCTCGGGGAACTCGCTTCGGGGCGCCCCTCGCTGACCGTCGGTACCCACGCCCTGATCGGTGGGCAGGTTGCCTTCGGCTCGCTCGGCATCGTCGTGGTCGATGAAGAGCACCGCTTCGGGGTCAGACAGCGATCTGCCCTCGGGGCCGGGATCGATCGGGCCGAGGCGATCCATCGACTCCATTTGAGTGCGACGCCCATCCCGAGGACGCTGGCTTTGACGGTGTGGGGCGATCTCGAACTCACCGAGTTGAGGGAATTGCCGGAGGGCCGCGGAGCGGTGGATACCGTCCTGCTGGCCGGCACCGAGCGGGAGCGGGCCTTCGAGGCCCTGCGGCGCGAGATCGATCGTGGCCACCAGGGGTTCGTCGTCTGTCCGGTCATACGAGATGAAGGACCCGACGGGCGACCTTCGGTCGAGGGTGAAGCTGCCCGCCTCGAGACCGGCCCGCTTTCCGGCTGTCGGATAGGAACGCTGCATGGCGAGATGTCAGAAGAGGCGAAGGCCGAGGTGATGACCACATTCGCCGAGGGCGGGATCGATGTCCTGATCGCGACGACCGTGGTGGAGGTCGGGATCGATGTGCCGAATGCCACGGTTATGGTGATCGAGGGTGCCGAATCATTCGGCCTGGCCCAGCTCCACCAGCTTCGGGGCCGGGTGGGGCGGGGTGGAGAGGCATCGACCTGTTTTCTCCTCCAGGGAGACGAAGCCGGCTCACCCAACGATCGCCTCTCTGCCCTGGTCGGGACGAGCGATGGTTTTGAGATCGCCGAGGCCGACCTCCGGCTGAGAGGCGAGGGAGAGCTGACCGGTACCCGCCAGCACGGACTCCCTCGATTTCGAGTTGCCCGCCTGCCTCGTGATGAGCCGATCCTGCTGGAAACACGGGAGGAGCTCGAGCGGCTGTTGGCCGAAGGTGAGGGTTTCGACTCGCCGGTCCTCGCTCCCGCCCTCCTGACGGCCCGAGCGCGGTACGGCCGGGGGGCGAGCCAGTGAGGGTCGTAGCCGGGGAGCTCGGCGGACGCAGGCTGCTCTCGCCCAGGGGGTGGGAGGTGCGACCGACATCGGAGCGGGTCAGAGAGGCCACCTTCTCGGCCCTTGGCGATGTCCGGGGCAAGGTAGTGGCCGATCTCTTCTGCGGTACGGGTGCGCTGGCGATCGAGGCCCTCTCGCGCGGCGCCGAGCGGGCCGTCATGGTGGATCGGGATACCCGGCCGGCCCTGGGAAACGTCCGCAATCTCGGCCTCACCGAGCGCGTTGACCTGGTCAAGGCAGACGTTCCGCAATGGGTTGCCGAGCAGGCGGGCAGGGACCGGTTCGACCTCATCTTCGTCGACCCGCCGTACCGGAGCTGGCGAGATCTCGACCCGGCCTTTCTCGGGAACCTGGCCGGCCTCCTCGAGCCTGATGGGACCCTGGTAACCGAGACAGAGCGAGGACAGCCACCGGAACTTCCCACCCTGACGGCGGTCCGGGAACGCCGCTACGGGAGAACCCTGATTACATTCCATCGCCTCGAGTCGAGGTCTGAATGAGATGACGACGGACTCCCCCCGAACCGCGATCTGCCCGGGTAGCTACGACCCGGTGACCAATGGTCACCTGGACATCATCTCCCGAGCCGCCAGGACGTTCGATCGGATCGTCGTAGGAGTGGTCAACCAGCCGATTCGAAAGCAGAAGACGCTCTTCACCGCCGATGAGAGGAAGGAGTTCCTCGACAACGCGACTCAGGATCTGGACAACGTCGAGGTAAAGATCTTCTCGAACCTGGTCGTCGAGTTTGCCCGGGATGAAGGTGCCTCGGCAATCATCAAGGGGCTGCGGGCCATTTCCGATTTCGAGTACGAGTTCGAGATGGCCCAGCTCAACAACAAGCTCGATCCCGGGGTCGAGAGCATCTATGTGTTCGCCAGGCCCAGCTACAGCTTCCTCTCCTCTACGGGTGTCAAGGAGATGGCCACCTTCAATGCCGATATCGGAGACCTCGTACCGGCCCCCGTTGCAGCCGCGCTCAAGGAGCGCATTGCCCGGAAATAGGTCGAAAGCAGCAACTTTCCAATGACAGCGACCGTGCAGAAACCGTTCCCGGCCGAGTTCTTCGATGCCAAAAACCGGAAAGATGCGTAGGGTTATCGCCCTATGGACGTTCTAGTACTGATTGACAAGCTCGACGACCTGGTCCACAACGCCCGACCGGTCCCCCTTACCGACCAGGTAAGGGTCGATCGCGAGGAGATCTACGACCTCCTGGACCAGATGCGCGCGACCATCCCTGAAGAGATCAAGCAGGCTCGCTGGATCGTCAAGGAACGCCAGGAGATGCTCGAGGAGGCAAAGCGTGAGGCCGAACGCGTGGTCCGCGAGGCCCGCGAGCAGCAGGCGCGCCTGATCTCTGACGAAGAGGTCACCAAGCAGGCCGAGCGTGCGGCTGACGAGATCGTCGAAGATGCCCGTGCCCGCGAGCGCGAGATCCGGCTCGGGGCAGAGGACTATGCCGACGAGATCCTCGGCACCCTCGAGGTCAACCTCCAGAAGTTCACGGCCGCCGTCCAGCGCGGTCGCGACCGGCTGGCCGGTCGCGAGGAAGAACTCCTCGGCGACTCCGAAGAGGTTTAGGGCTCACCTTTCCCGCCGGGTGACCGGCGGTCGTTACCCTTCAGTCGGTAGTTCGTCCACACCGGAGCTGGAGGTGTCGGTTGTCTGACGGGAAAATTGATCTCGACGCGCTCGGTCTGTCCTTCGGCGATGCCACAACGATCGACGGGTCGGTGGAGGTCGGTGACGTCGAGCTCGGTGGACAGACCTACGTCGCGGTACCCGGTGAGGTGCCGTTCCACCTCGACGTTTCCCGGACTGCCGGAGGGGTTGCTCTCCGACTGCGGTTTGCGGTGGGCCTCGAGGGCCCCTGTTTCCGGTGCCTGGAGAGCGCCCGTCAGGAACTGGCAATCGATGTCCGCGAGGTCGATCAGCCGGTCGACCGGGTCATCGAGGCCGAGGAGGATGAGCTGGCCGAATCCGAGCTCGAGAGTCCGTACGTGACCGAGGGCGTTCTCGATCTGGCTGCCTGGGCGCATGATGCCCTGGTTCTCTCCCTGCCGAACCAGATCGTCTGTCGGGCGGACTGTCGTGGGCTCTGTCCGACCTGTGGCGAAAGCCTGAACGACTCCGATCCCGCAGATCACGTTCACGGAGAGACCGGGGATCCTCGTTGGGCCCGGTTGAGGGATCTCCAGTAGTTCCAGGCCCGATGCCCAGGTGTGGGTCGGGCCCAAGATCCCGACCGGGTGGGTCGGCCCCCACGGCGGTACTTCCCGGCTTGCCGTAGAATCATCGGCCGATGGCCGTTCCCAAGAAGAGAACCTCGAGTGCCCGGCGTGATCGCAGGCGAGCCACCCATACTGCCCAGAAGGCGCGGGTGAACAACTGCCCGACCTGTTACTCACCGAAGCTACCCCACCGGGTCTGCCCGTCCTGCGGGACTTACGCGGGACGTGAAGTGATCGAGGAGAAGCCGGTCATGCCCGCACCGGAATCCGCTGATTCGGCCGAAACCGAGACTTCGGGCAACTAGTTGGAGCCTGACGGGACGACGGTCGCGCTCGATGGTTTCGGAGTCGAGCGGGGATTCTCCGTGCTCGCTGCCGGGGCACGTCTGGCAGCAGGGGACGGGATCTCGTTGCGCGTATTCGGACCGGTCCGAGAGCTGGGGGAACTGAGCGGTGACGGAATCGAGGTGGTCGATACCGAGGAAGCGATCACCAACGACGACGACCCGGTCGGCGCGGTTCGCGCCCGTCCCGATGCATCGGTCGTTCGTTCCGTGAGTGACGCGGCCGCTGGACACTCGGATGCCATCGTGAGCATGGGTCCGACAGGGGCGACCATGGCTGCGGCAACCTTCGGCCTGGGACGGGCCAAGGGAGTGAAGCGGCCGGCCCTGGCGGCCCAGGTCCCGCTCCCCGGTCGCACGGTCCTGTTCCTCGACGTCGGGGCCAACCTGGAGGTCAGGCCCCAGCACCTCGTCCAGTTCGCCTTCCTGGGGTCCGCCTTCATGCGGTCGGTGCGCGGGATCGCCGAGCCCGAAGTCGGCCTGTTGTCGGTCGGCGAGGAGCCAGGCAAGGGCACCCCCGGGCAGGTCGAGGCCTACCGCGTCCTGGAATCGACGCAGGAGATCAACTTCATCGGCAACCTCGAAGGCGGAGACATCCCTTTGGCCAACGCCGATGTGGTCGTCACAGACGGTTTCACCGGGAATGCGGTTCTCAAGGCGATGGAGGGAACGGTGAAGGCCGTTACCTCGGCGATCGGCAGCGCGGCACGCTCGAACCCGGTGGCTGCAGTCGGGGGCCTTTTGCTTCGGCCGGCATTGGGGGGACTGAAGGAAGATCTCCATCCCGATACCACCGGAGGGGCGATACTCCTCGGGCTCCGAACGACGGCCGTTGTCGGGCATGGCAGCGCCGGGCCGGAAGGGGTGGCTAATGCGATCCGCCTGGCTGCGGCCAGCGCGCGGGTCGACGCCCCGGCACTGACCGAAGAGTCGCTGCGCCGAGCCGGGCTGAACTGGGGGGCGATCCGGGCCGAACGGGTTTCCGCAGGGGAGTCGTGATAGGAAACCGGCATGGAGCGAGATGACGTGATGGCTCTGGTCAGGGACCACCTGGTCAGCGAACTCGAGCTGTCGCCGGACGAGGTCAAGCCGGAATCCCGCTTTCGGGAGGACTTCGATGCCGACTCACTGGACCTCTACGAGTTGGTGATGGAGTTGGAGGACCGGTACGGGATCTCGGTCTCTGAACAGGAGGCCGGACAGATCGAGACGGTCGGTGACGCGGTGGACTTTGTCCTGGCCAAGGTCACTGACTAGACGCCGATCGGATCGGCGAGAGTCCCCTCGGGAAGGTGAGGATCTGGGCGACCTGCTCGCCCGACTACCGCAGGACGCTCGACTGGCGGCCCTGACCCACACTTCATGGACCGAGAACCGGATCGAGTCCTATGAACGCCTCGCCCTGCTCGGGGATCGGGTCCTGGGGTTGGCAGTGGCCTCCGAGCTATATCGCGACTTCCCGGACCTCGACGCCGGCCAGCTGACAAAGATCTTCAACCAGGCAGTGAGCGGGTCTTCCTGTGCCGAGGTCGGGCGGGATCTCGGCATTCCCGAGATGCTGATCGAGGCCGAGCCGGATGAGCCCAACGGCAGCCGGACCTCGGCCGAGCTCCTGCTGGAGGGCGAGCGACCGCTACCCGAGATGACCGAGGCGATGATCGGTAGCTGTTTCCTCGAGTTCGGCTACGAGGTCACAGCTGCGGCCGTCGCCAGGACCTTCCGCCCCCAGGTCGAGCGGGTCAAGGGCACTCTGACCGACTTCAAGTCGGCCCTCCAGGAAAGCCTGGCGAGGCACGGACAGAACGCCGTCTACGAGGTGGTGGCCACAACCGGCCCCCCTCACCAACGGACCTACGAGGTGGTCGTCATGCTGGACGGGCGCGAAATCGGACGCGGCTCGGGCCGGAGCAAGAAGGCTGCCGGCCAGCAGGCGGCACGGCAGGGCCTCGAGGAGATTGCCGAGTGACCCTTCCAGAGTCGGCGATTCGTCCGACCCGATCGTAAGCCTTAGGGCCTCATGTACCTGAAGTCGGTGACCCTCAAGGGGTTCAAGTCCTTCCCCGAAACGACCGAGCTGCAGTTCTCGCCCGGCGTCAGCGTGATCGTCGGCCCGAACGGCTCGGGCAAGTCGAACATCACCGATGCAGTCCTCTGGGCGCTCGGCGAGCAGAGTCCGGTCGCCGTGCGGGGGTCCTCGATGCAGGATGTGATCTCGGTGGGTGGGAGCTCGGTCGGAGCACGTGCACAGGCCGAGGTCGAGGTCGTCCTCGACAACGAGGACGCGGCTGACGGTGAGTTCTCCGAGATTTCGATCTCGAGGCGGCTCGACCGGAGTGGTGAGGGCGAGTACCGGCTGAACGGAGCCCGCTGCCGACTGGTCGACGTGATCGAGGTGCTCTCGGATGCGAACCTCGGCAAACAGATGCACTCGGTGATCAGTCAGGGCAGGGTCGATTCGATCGTCCACTCGAAGCCCAGGGAACGGCGACTGCTGATCGAGGAGGCTGCCGGACTCGGCAAGTTCAGGAAACGGAGACGCCGGGCCGAGCTGAAACTGAACGCGACCCGGGACAATCTCGACCGGGCTCTCGACGTCGAGCGTGAGGCTCGGCGTGCCTTGCGCCCGCTCAAGGAGCAGGCAAACGCAGCCGAGATCGTTGCTCGTATCGAGCGCAATGAGCTGACCCTCCAGGCCCAACTTCTCGTCGACGACCTCGAATCCGGCCAGGATCGCCTTGACCGGGCGAGACAGGCTGCCGAGGCTGCGCGCGAGGAGAAGAAGGGGCTCGAGGAGAGTCTTCGGGCCGTCGCTGAACGCCGTCGGGCCGCCGAGGGCCGCTTCGCCGAGCGTGATCGGGCCAGGACCGAGATCTGGGGGCTGCTCAACTCGTTGAGGAACTCACAGGAAACTGTCTACCTCCGCTCGATCGAGATCGGCGAGTCCCACCGCTCGGTCACCGCACTCGTGGAGCGATACCGCCTCGAGATCGCGCCGCTCGCCTTCGACCTCGGTACCGGGGATGGATCCGGGGATCGGGCCACCCGGCTCGTCGAGGAGCTCGCCGAGATCGAAGGCGCACTGCGCCAGGCCGGAGCGGGTCTCGACCGGGCCGGATCGGACGGATCCGAGGGCGATCGTATTGCCGGCTTGACCGAGGTCCAGGCCGGGACGGAACGTGCCTCCCGCCATGCGCACCGAGCCGAGAGCCTGCTGGGCGAAGGCCACCGGGACCGACTGGCCGGACGTCTCGAACGGGCCGAATCGCTCGCCGAGAGACTGGGGGGTCTGAGGGATGCAGGGGAGGCCATCTCGACAGCGATTCGCGAGAGAGTGGCCACTGCCGAGAGATCGGTGATGGGCGAGGACGGTGATACCGATGACATCGCGGCCGAGCTCAAGGCCTGCTCCGAGGAGGAGGCCACCCTGCAGGCCTCACTCGGCAACCTGTACGAGAAGGTGACCGGGGTCGAGGTCGAGGCCGCCCACCTGGAGGACCGCCATCAGGAGGCCGAGACCGGGCTGGTCGATATCGCCTTGAAGCTCGACCGGGAGGTCGACGACCTCAAGGCCGAATTCGGGCCCCTGGATGAGCAGGGTCGGGCCGACGTCGATCGAAAGCTTGGGCGCCTGGCCGGTCGACGCGAAAAGCTCGGACCGGTCAACCCGCTCGCCCAGAAGGAATACGAAGAGGCCCAGGCGCATCTCGCCGCCCTGGTCGAGCAGCGTGAGGATACGGAGCAGGCGATGCGTGAGCTCGAAGGGATGATTCGCGACATCGACGCCGAGATCAAGCGCTCCTTCGAGGAGACCTTCGAGGCGACGGCCACGAACTTCGAGGAGATGATCGGCAAGCTGTTCCCGGGCGGGACCGGTCGACTTCGCTCGGTCGATCTGGCGCCGAAGCGAGAGGAGACCCTCGGAGGTGAGTCCCCGGGAGAGGACGGCGAGGGGGCCGAGGCCTCGGAAGGAGATGAGGATCTCGATGAATCCGGCATGGTCGAGTTCGGCGTTGAGCTCGAGGTCTCCCCGAAGGGAAAACGGACTCGTGAGATGCGCCTGCTGTCAGGGGGTGAGAAGGCCCTCACCGCTTTGGCCTTCGTCTTTGCCGTGTTTCTTGCCAGGCCGAGTCCGTTCTACATCCTGGACGAGGTCGAGGCCGCCCTGGATGACACCAACATCGGTCGGTTCCTCGATCTGATTCGGAAGTTCTCCGACCGGGCCCAGTTCATCATCGTCACCCACCAGAAGCTCACCATGGATGCCGCCGACGTGATGTACGGAGTGAGCATGGGTGGGGAGGGGCTCAGCCAGGTCGTCTCGAGGCGTCTCCCGAGGTCACCTGGCGGGCTCGAGGAAGTTGTGGCCGACAAGGCTGCCTGACCTTCCCTCGCGGTACGGTCCCCGGCGATACCGTGGCCACAGAGTGGACCGACATACTCGACCTTGGCGACACGACCCCGCCGCCGGTTCAGGAGTCGGCGGCCCCGCAAGAGAAACGCAAGGGCGCCTTTCGTCGACTGAGGGAGAGCCTTTCCCGCAGCCGGCGAGCCTTGACGGAGGAGGTTGGCTCCAGCCTCTTCGACCGGGTCGATGACGAAACCTGGGAGCGTCTCGAGGAGGCGCTGATCCTGGCTGACGCCGGGGCCACGGTGACCGCCCGAATCGTCGGTCGCCTGGAGGCCGAGGTCGAGTCCGGAGAGCTGCCGGCGGAGGGCGGTGCGATCCGCAGTCGCCTGATCGAGATGGTGGCCGAGATTGCAGCTTCCGACACGACGCCCATCCAGCTTGGCCAGAGACCGGCAGTCCTGCTGGTGACCGGGGTCAACGGAACGGGCAAGACGACGAGCATCGGCAAGATCGCCTGGCACCTGACCAATGAGTTCGGCCTGTCCGTGCTGCTTGGGGCAGCCGATACCTTCCGGGCCGCCGCAGCCGAGCAGCTGGAATCCTGGGCCGGGCGCTCGGGTTCCGAGATCGTCCGGTCGCAGCAGGGAGCCGATCCCGGTTCGGTCGCATTCGACGCAGTGGCGGCCGGCCTGGCCCGGGGCACGGACGTGGTGATCATCGATACCGCCGGTCGGCTGCACACCAAGGAAAGCCTCATGGAGGAACTGGGAAAGGTACGGCGGGTCATCGAACGGCAGCTCCCCGGAGCACCCCACGAGACCCTTCTGGTGATCGATGCAACGACCGGCCAAAACGGCCTCAGGCAGGCCCGGGCCTTCTCCGAGGCACTGCCGCTCGACGGCGTGATCCTGACGAAGCTCGACGGCACGGCCAAAGGTGGCATCGCCCTGGCAATCAACGAGGAGCTCGGGATACCGGTCAAGCTGATCGGGATCGGTGAGGGGCTCGATGACCTGCAGCCCTTCGATGCCACGGAGTTCGCCCGGGCACTGATCGGCGAAGCTCGGGATTAGGACTGTGCCTGACCTCCAGGCCCGTTCCGGACGGTAGTCTGGGCGTCGTGTTCGATCAGCTGTCCGAGAGGCTCCAGGCGACCCTCGCCGACGTTCGTTCCCGCGGCCGCCTCGGCGAGGAGGACGTCGACCGGGCGATGCGGGAGATCAGGCTTGCCTTGCTCGAGGCCGACGTCAACTTTCGGGTGGTCAAGTCCTTCACGGCCAGGGTTCGCGAACGCTGCCTCGAGGCCGATCTCGGTTCAGGCCTCAATCCCGGTCAGCAGGTCGTCAAGATCGTCAATGAGGAGCTGGCGGCCCTCCTCGGCGGGGCCGATCGTCAGCTCGTCTTCTCCGACTCGGGACCGACGGTGGTCCTCATGGCCGGCCTCCAGGGCTCCGGCAAGACCACTGCCTCGGTCAAGTTGGCCAAGCTGCTCTCGGGCGACGGCAGGAAGGTCGCCCTGGCGGCCTGTGACGTCTACCGACCGGCCGCGATCGAGCAGCTCGAGACGCTCGCCCGGAGCATCGACATCCCGGTCTACCAGCAGGGTGAAGACGCCGATCCTGTCGAGGTCGCGGAATGGGCTTTGGCCAAGGTCCGCGAGGAAGGGCGTGATGTCCTGATCGTCGACACGGCCGGGAGGTTGCACGTCGACGGGGAGCTGATGGCCGAGCTGGACAAGATCCGCAAACGGGTCAAGCCACACAACATCCTGCTCGTCGTCGATGCAATGACCGGTCAGGATGCAGTCGAGGTTGCCGAATCATTCGGAGATGGTGTCGGGTTCGACGGCGTCGTCATCTCGAAGCTGGATGGTGACGCCAGGGGAGGGGCGGCGCTTTCAGTCAATGCAGTGACCGGCAGGCCCATTCTCTTCGCCTCTACCGGCGAGAAACTCGAGGAGTTCGAGGCCTTCCACCCGGACCGCATGGCCGGCCGGATCCTTGGCATGGGAGACGTACTCAGCCTGATCGAGAAGGCCGAGGCCCAGGTCGACGCCGATGAAGCGGAGGAGCTGCAGCGCAAGATGGCGACCGAGCAGTTCACCCTCGAGGACTTCCTGACCCAGATGCGGCAGGTCAGGAAGATGGGCCCGATCGGCAATCTGCTCAAGATGATGCCCGGCATGGGATCGAGGAAGCAGCTGGGGGATGTCGACGTCGACGAGGGCGAACTCGACCGGCTCGAGGCGATGATCCTCTCGATGACAGCGGAGGAGCGGATGCGGCCCGAGATCATCAAGGGCTCGAGGCGGAGGCGAATCGCCGAGGGCTCCGGTACGAAGATCCAGCAGGTCAACGGCCTGGTCAAGCAGTTCGACCAGATGAAGCGGATGATGAAGCAGATGGCTACAGGCAACATGCCTGACCCGCAGCAGTTGGCGCGAATGACCGGGCAGCCGACCCGCGGCCCGATCCGGCGTCGTTAGGGTAAAGTCCTTCGCCGATGGCAGTTCGAATCAGACTCAGAAGGGTCGGGTCGAAGAAGAACCCGATCTGGCGCATAGTCGTGGCCGACAAGCGCTCCCCCCGGGACGGGCGGAGCATAGAGACGATCGGCCAGTACAACGCCCAGACCGACCCCTCGACGATCGTGATCGATGAAGATCGGGCCCGTTACTGGCTCGACAAGGGCGCCCAGCCGTCCGAGCGGGGCGCGGGCCTGCTCAGGATCAAGGGAATAGACGCCCAGGGCAGCTGATCCCCGATGCAGGAGATGCTGCTCTTCCTGACCCGGGCCCTGGTCGAGACCCCTGACGCCGTTGCGGTCGAGGAGATCGAGGAAGATGGCGATCTCGTCTACGAGATAACCGTCGCCGAGGATGATCTGGGCCGCGTAATCGGTAAGGGCGGTCGGGTAGCCAACGCCCTGAGGACCATCGCCAAGGCGGCCGCCGTCCGTGAGGACCGCAGGGTCCTCGTCGACATCCTCGATTAGGACCTGAGCGGGGCCTGGTGCGGCTCGACATCTTCACCCTCTTTCCCGGGGCCTTCGACTGGTTCCTGCAGCAGCGTCCCGTTCGCAAGGCGGTCGAACAGGGCTCCGAGGTCAACCTGCATGACTATCGCGAGTGGACACCGGTCAAGGGCGGGCGGGTCGATGATGCTCCGTACGGCGGTGGTGCCGGAATGGTCCTCCGGGTCGACGTAGTCGATGCCGCCTTGAAAGGTGTCTACGGGGACTCCGAGCGGCCCCGAACGGTCGTCCTCAGTCCGGCCGGGCGACTGTTCGACGAATCCCTGGCCGCCGAGCTAGCCGGGGAGCCCAGCCTGGCGCTCCTCTCGGGGCGGTACGAGGGGTTCGACCACCGGGTGCATGAACACCTGGCTGATGACGAGGTCTCGATCGGTCGTTACGTGTTGGCCGGAGGTGAGCTGCCGGCCATGGTCGTAGCCGACTGCCTGGTCCGCAAGCTCCCGGGTGCCCTGGGCGATCCAGAGAGCAGCATCGAGGAGTCCTGGAGCGAGGCCCTGGGCGGTGCTCCGGAGTATCCCCACTACACGAGGCCCCCCGAGTACCGGGGCTGGGGGGTCCCCGAGGTGCTCCTCTCGGGGGATCACGCCGAGGTCAGGCGGTGGCGCCTGGCGCAAGCCGAGCGGCGAAGACCACCTTCCGCCGGACGAACCTGACCGGCACTCGCTAACCTCCCTGCTTGCGGTCGGGCCGCCAATCCGCAGGAATCCTCAATGAGTTCAGTAATCCAGGACATAGAGTCGTCCCAGCTTCGCGGGGACCTTCCGGACTTCGCTCCGGGCGACCGGGTGAAGGTTCACTTCCTGGTCATCGAGGGCAACCGTAAGCGGCCCCAGGTTTTCGAGGGGGTCGTGATCAAGCGCCAGGGCTCTGGCTCCCGGGAAACCTTCACGGTGAGGAAACAGTCGTTCGGGGTCGGTGTCGAGCGGACCTTTCCGGTGCATTCACCCAAGATCGAGAAGCTCGAGGTCGCATCCCGGGGGGCCGTCAGACGAGCCAAGCTCTACTACCTTCGCGGTCGGACCGGCAAGGCGGCTCGGGTTGCCGAACGCCGCTGGGGGATCGACGAGGAGGTCATCGGTGCAGGGGAGGTCGGAGCTGTCGATGCCTCTGGCGAGGGCCTCGCACCCGAAGAGGCAGCGCCCGAGGCTCCCGATCAGGAGGAAGCCGCATCGGCCGAGGCCGAAGGCCAGGCCGAGGTCACCGACACTGAGAACGTGGAGCATGATTCCGGCTCGGAGGCCGAAGCTGGTGGTGAAGAGACCGGGGACACCGAGAATCCGGCTGAGGTTGCTGGAGCCGATCAACCGGATCAACCAGAGGCAGAGACCGATCAAGCGCCTGATGCCGAGGCTGAAACCGGCGAGGATGCCGGAGAGGAATCCGACGGTGCCGAGGGCGAGGAGCCTGCACAGGATGACGCCGAACCGGCCGGAGACAGGGACGAGGCCTGAGCCCGGTCATCCCCAAGCCGAAGACGGCCCGGGGCAGTTTCGTCGAGCTCGTCGTGATCGTGGCTCTGGCTGTCGGTCTGGCCATCCTCGTCCAGGCCTTCATCGTCAAGCCCTACCAGATCCCCTCGGGCTCGATGGAGCCGACCCTGGATATTGGCCAGAGGGTCCTGGTCAACCGGTTCATCTACCACTTCACCGATCCTGCACCGGGTGATGTCGTGGTGTTCGAGGCCCCGGCAGGTCCGGCCGGCCTCGGTCCCCAGTGCATAGTGCCGCGGCGCCCCAATCAGGCCTGCCCGAGGCCGTCGACCGAACGATCATCGGACACCTTCATCAAGCGAATCGTCGCCGGTCCGGGAGATCGGCTCTTCATCCGCAACGGGCTGCCGGTCATCAACGGACGCGCCCTGAAGCCCGATGGGTACGAGATCACGCCGTGTGGACCGGCAGGTCAGGGATGCGACCTCCCTGCCCCGATCACGATTCCACCCGATACGTATTTCATGATGGGAGACAACCGAGGACAGAGTGATGACTCCAGGTTCTGGGGTCCACTGCCTTCCGACTGGATAATCGGCAAGGCTTTCGCCACCTACTGGCCACCGAACCGCGTCGGTGGCCTCTAAACCGAACGCACCCAGTTCCGAGTCTGTCGCGACTGAGCTGTTTGCCCACGACCTCGCCCTCGATTCACCGATCGTGGTCGGGGCGGATGAGGCCGGACGGGGGCCCCTGGCCGGCCCGCTGATCGCAGCGGCGGTTGCCTTTGATCGTGCCTGTCTCGAGTCCCTGGGTGATGGTGCACTCACCGGACTGGATGACTCGAAGCGGCTGACTGCTACCCGCCGCGAGGCCCTGGTCACGGCGATAGTCGAGTCGGCCATCCGGGTCGCGGTCGTTTCCCGCTCGGCCGGTTACATCGATTCGGAAGGACTGCACAACACGAACCGGCAATGTCTCAGTCAGGCGGTGACCGTGGGGTACCTCGGCGACGATGCGGTCCGGCTGGTCGATGGCTTCGAGCTGCCGGAGTGCCCGGTCACACACCGGAAGGTCGTAAAGGGTGACCGGACCAGCGCAGCCATCGCAGCGGCCTCGGTGATCGCCAAGGTCACCCGGGACCGCCTGATGATCAGGGCTGCCGAGGACCATCCGGGATACGGGTTCGAGCGTCACAAGGGTTATGCCAGCAAGGACCATCTGGCCAGCATCGCCGAGCTCGGACCGTCGCCCCACCACCGCCTTTCCTTCAACTCGAAGGCCTACGGCGAGAACGGCAAAGACGCCTAGAAGGCCCCCTCGATGTGCTCGAAGCTTTCGGGCTGGCCCTCCCGGTTGAAGTCGATACCGATGACGTCGAAGCGGAGGTCCGGGTAGCCACCCTTGCATCGACGGGTCACCCAGGCTTCAGCCAGGCGTCGCAGCCGGGCCTGTTTGGCAGGTCCGACGGCCAGGACGGGCCTCTGCGGTCCCGGTCCAACCCGGTTTTCCCGTCCGGCCTTGACTTCGACGAACACCACGGTGTCCGAGTCGAGGGCGACCACGTCCAGCTCACCCTGGCGGACTCGCCAGTTCCTGTCCAGGATCTTCCAGCCCCGCTTCCTGAGTTGACGGCAGGCGATCTCCTCGGCGAGCCTGCCGAGCTCCCGGCGACCGCGATCGCCCTGGGACTGTGATGGAGGTGCGCCCTTGCTGGTCACCGGGCGATCATCGGGCCCAGACGGCCTCCGACGGGGCATTGGGCGCGAAGGTTTGCACCTTGATCACCGACGCTTGAGCCGATTATCGAACTGGTGACCGGCGCCCCAAGATGATCGGGCGATGCTCGCGACCACCGGCTCCTTCACCCTGAACGGCTTCGCTGTCGATCCGGTAGGGGTCGAAGTCGATGTTGCCCGGGGCCTTCCGAGTTTCCAGATCGTCGGACTGCCCGACCCGGCCATTCGGGAGTCCCGTGAGCGCGTCCGGACAGCAATCGACAACTCCGGTTTCGGCTTTCCCTTAAGCCGGATAACGGCCAGCCTGATGCCGGCCGACCTGCGCAAGGCCGGTCCCGGGCTGGATCTCGCCCTCGCCTTTGCCCTGATCGCCGCATCGGGTGACCTCCCACCGGGTCCACTCGATGGCTGGGCCCTGGTCGGTGGGCTCTCCCTGGATGGGTCCCTCCAGCCGATTCGGGGTGCATTGGCAATCGCCGAGGCCGCCAGATCACGGGGTATGAAGGGAGTCATCCTTCCCGAAGGAAACGGCGCCGAGGCCGCGCTCATGCCCGGGATCGAGGTCAGGTGCCTCACCCACCTGAGAGAGCTCCGCTCCCTGGCAGAGGATCGGATACCGGGAACGGTCCCGTCAGCCCTCGACCTGCCTTCCGGGAAGGGCGACCCCGCTCCTCCCGATCTGGCCGACCTGCGCGGCCAGCCCGGTCTCCGGGTCGCCCTCGAAGTAGCTGCAGCCGGGGGGCATGGACTGTTGATGATCGGCCCTCCCGGTGTTGGGAAGTCCCTGGCGGCGAGCAGACTGCCGTCGATCCTCCCGCCTCCCTCGCCGGATGAAGCCCTCGAGATCGCGAAGATCGCCGGGATCTGTGGAGTCGGCTCCCGGCGATGGGGCATCCGACCGTTTCGGGCGCCACACCACACCGTCTCGCCGGCCGGGCTGGTCGGCGGCGGTGTGCCGACCAGGCCCGGCGAGATAACGCTCGCCCACCGAGGCGTTCTTTTCCTCGACGAGCTCTGCGAATTTCGCCGTGACGCACTCGAGGCCCTGAGGGAGCCTCTCGAAAGCGGTGAAGTCACCATTTCGCGGGCGTCGGGCTCCCAGACCCTTCCGGCCCACTTCACCCTGATCGCGGCGTCGAATCCATGTCCCTGCGGGAGGGGTCCGAGCGATCCCGAGTGCCGCTGTGCGCCGCGGGCGATCGAGCGTTATCGGTCAACGCTCAGCGGAGCGCTTGCCGACAGGATCGATATCAACGTCGCCGTGGCTCGCCCGAGCTTCGAGGCGATGTCGATGCCGGCAGGGGAAGACTCGGCCGTGGTCCGGGAACGAGTTGAGGCAGCTAGAAGGAAAATGGAGGATCGGCTCGGGCCGGGACGGCGGAATGCCGATGCATCACCGGATGAGATCGAAGAATTCCGGTGTGAGGACGAGGCTCGCGATGTCCTGCTGGCAGCCAGTCGCGGGAAGGGATTCAGCGGCAGGACGCACCACCGGGTACTCAAGCTGGCCCGGACGCTGGCCGACCTTGCGGACTCCGAGACCGTACGCCCGGTCGACCTCAAGGCTGCCCTTCAGCTGCGACGGAGAGAGGCTTGACCGGCCAGAGGGTCGTCGGGGTCGACCGGTGCTGTGGCCAGTGCCTCAGGCGGTGCTGGTTTCTCGGTCGGCTTGGTCCCTTCATCCAGAACGTCTGCGATCGGGCTCCGGGGAAGCGGGTTCCCGAGCTGCTCTCCCTCGAGAGCGGGGAGCTCGCGCGTGCCGTAGCGCCGGGTAAGGCCGATCAACTGCTCCTGGAGCTCGATCAGGTAGACGAAGCTGTGATGGCGAGGGCGATCACCGCGGTTGGCTGCTGGGCAATCTGTCGTCACGACCCCGAGTTCCCCCGGAGCCTCGGTCAACTGGGCGATTCCCCGCACTGTCTGCTGGTGCGCGGTGACCCCGACCGCATCCTCGACCCCAGGGGACTCGACTCCCTGGTGACGATCGTCGGGGCACGGAGAGCAACGAGCTACGGCCTGACCGTGGCTCGCTCCCTGGCGGCCGAAGCTGCCTCGGTCGGACTGGGGGTCGTCAGTGGCATGGCGCTCGGAGTGGACGGCGCAGCCCATCGCGGAGCTCTCGAGAAAGGCTGGTCCGTGGCCGTGTTGGGCAGCGGTGCCGGACGTCCCTATCCCACCTCTCACCGCGAACTGTTCGAACGGCTCTCGACCCGCGGCGCAGTGGTGACCGAGCTTCCACCGGGCGCCCAGCCGTGGCGCTGGACATTCCCGGCCCGTAATCGGATCATGGCGGCCCTTTCGCGCCTGACGGTTGTCGTCGAGGCGGCCCTCGGCTCAGGCTCGTTGATCACCGCCGAGATGGCAATGGATGCCGGTCGCGAGGTCGGCGCCGTGCCCGGTCCCGTGACCTCGAGGCAGTCGGCCGGGACGAATGAGCTGATCGCCAACGGCGCCACGTTGATCCGCGATGGACGCGACCTCCTCGAAGGATTTGCCGGATTGGGGCTGGTGCCCGAGCAACTCTCTCTCCCGGATCTGACGCCAATCCAGCTCGAGCTGATCGAGGTCATCTCCGGCCAGAGCCTCGCCCTCGACTCGATCGTGGCCGGCTCGGGCCTGGAGGTGGGCGAAGCCCTGGAAGCCCTTTCCTCGCTCGAGCTCGAGGGATACGTCGAGGTCAGCTCCGCCGGTGATTACAGCTTGACGCCTGCTGCCGGCGGAGTCCTCCGTCGTATGCTGCCCGACGGAAGGTGAGCGAGAACGCCGACATCCCCAGGGTCTTATCGATCGCCGGCTCGGATTCGGGAGGCGGTGCAGGTATCCAGGCCGACCTCAAGGCCTTCGCCTACTGCGGTGTCTACGGGATGACTGCGGTCACGGCGATCACGGCCCAGAACACCGAGGCAGTCGCCCGGGCCGAGGCCGTTACACCCGATCTGATCCAGGCCCAGGTCAGGACTGTCATCGAGGACATCGGAGTCGACGCGGTGAAGGTCGGCATGTTGGGGTCGAAAGCGACGATCGAGGCAGTGGCTGGCGTGCTCGCCGAACTGGGAGATGCCCCGATCGTCGTCGATCCCGTGATGGTGGCCGAGAGTGGCGCCCGGCTGTTGCCGGAGGATGCCGTCGAGGCTCTGGTCGAGTCGATCCTTCCGCTGGCCACGGTCCTTACCCCCAACATCCCGGAAGCCGCGGTGTTGACGGGTCTGGATCGCACTGCCTCCCAGGTCGAGCTGGCACAGCAGCTGCTGGAAACGGGCTCGCGGACAGTGGTCGTCACCGGGGGTCATAGCGTCGGTCTGATCGACGTCTTCGCCGAGCCCGGATTGACCGAGGAAATCACCGGCCCGTCGCACCCTGATGGGGCAAGTCATGGGTCGGGCTGCACCCACTCCTCGGCACTCGCTGCCGGCCTGGCCCGCGGAATGAGTCCTCTGGAGGCTGCACGATTCGCCCGCGAGGTTGCCTCCCTGGCGGTACAGAAAGGGCTGGTCCCGATCGGCAACGGCGCCGGCCCGGTAGACCTCACCGGCCTTCTCGACCGGCTCGGCCCCTGAAGACCGGCCGTCGGGATGACGGTCCCGATCGACCGGACTTAAGATAGGGCCATGGAGAGCAACGGATCGACTTCCCGCAAGGACCTTCCCCGGCCGCGATCGGCCGCCGTCTTCGACGGACCCGACAGGGCAGCAGCCCGCGCCTACATGAAGGGGATAGGCCTCGATGACGCCGACCTCAAGAAACCAACGGTCGGGATTGCCAACACCTGGACCGACGCGATGCCCTGCAACTACGGCCTGCGAGATTTGGCCGAATACGTGAAGGCCGGTGTGCGGGCTGCCGGTGGTACACCGATGGAGTTCAACACCGTTGCCATCTCGGACGGAATCACCATGGGTACCCAGGGCATGAAGTCCTCACTGGTCAGTCGCGAGGTGGTTGCCGACTCGATCGAGCTGATGGCGAGCGGGTACCAGTTCGAAGCCATCGTCGCCCTGGCTGCCTGCGACAAGACGATTCC
>JBBAUQ010000008.1:0-8089 GCA_040398125.1 Solirubrobacterales bacterium
ATCGCTCGCGGGAGGCCCCTTTCCCCCGGGTGCTCTTCGCCCTTGGCCTGCCCGGAGTGGGTGCAGTCACGGCCGAGGCCCTGGCGACGGAGTTCGGTGACATCGATTCCCTGAAGGCGGCCGATCCGGAGGAGATCGAGCGGACCGAAGGGGTCGGTCCGATCATGGCGCAGCAGATCAGTGAGTCACTGGCCGACGAGAGGACCTGGAACATAGTCGAGCGCCTGCGGTCTGCCGGACTGAGGTTCGAGCTGGCCGAAGGAGAGCGGAGGCGGGAAGGTGGACCACTGGACGGCAAGACCCTGGTGCTGACCGGAACCCTGCCCGACTTGAGCCGGGACGAGGCAGGTCAGCTGATCAAGCAGGCCGGTGGCAAGGTGACTGGATCGGTATCGAAGAAGACCGACTACGTCGTTGCCGGGGATAACGCAGGCTCGAAGCTCGCCAAGGCCGAGGCGTTGGGGGTCGAGGTCGTCGATCGTGACGGTCTCGACCGACTGTTGGCTGACGGTAGTCCCTGAGTCCGGTCTGCTCAGAGGCCGGCGACTCGCGCGGCGATCCTGTCTTGGGCCAGGCGGGCCGCCCGGATGTCGGTCACCCCGTTCATCAGGATCGAGAAGCCGATCAACCGACCGGATCGGTTGGAGCAGAGGCCGGACAGGGCGCTAACGCCCGTCAGGGTCCCGGTCTTGGCCTGGCACCTGCCATCGGCCGCAGTGCCCCGCATCCGCCCGATCAGGGTGCCGTCCCTTCCGGCCGTTGCCAGGCTGTCGACGAATTCCCGACCGAAGTCCTTCTTCCGCACCCGGTGAAGCAGCTTGACGATGCTCTTCGGGCTGGCCCGGTTGCCCCGAGAGAGGCCCGATCCATCGACGATCCGGGCCGGCGCACCGAGCCGCTTCGACCAGCGACGGACTGAGCGCGCGCCGGCGGCAGTCGTGCCGCTGCGGGCCGTGCTGACCCCGATCCTCTTGATCAACATCTCGGCGAAGAAGTTGTTCGAGTAGACGTTGGTGATCCGGGACATCCAGCCGAGATCCGGTGAGCGGAGGATCGCCACCGGCTTCGAGCGGGCTGACCTCGGGGTCGTATCCATCGCGATCCGGCGAGGGATCGAGACGCCGCGCTTGCGGAGCTGACGGGCGAAGGTCTCGGTCGCCAGTTTCGCCGGGTTCGAGGAGAAGCTGCCTAGCGATGAATCGAGATAGCCGGCGTTGAAGGCCAGACCCGAGAGCGGCCCCACCCAGGGGCTGGTCTCGTAGCCCGACTCGGCCGTTCCGCGGAGTCGGTCGAAGACCGAGTCGTCCCCCATGACCCGCCCGGTAATGCGCTCGATCCCGGCCTTTTTGACCTTCCGGGCCAGCAGTCCGAGGTCGGACCCACCGCCGCCGAAGTATGCCTCGAGGAATCGGGTCGACCCCAGGCTGGGATCCCCGGAACCACGCAGGTAGAGCCGGCCGTCGAGAACCCCGTCTTCGTCGACCTTGCCGTCGGCATAGACCCGCGTTGCCAGCTGGTGGTCCGGGCCGGACTCGGCCAGGGCGGTCGCGGTCGTGAAGAGCTTCGTGTTGGAGGCGATCGAGAGTCGGTTCGCCGGATCGAGGCCACAGAGGACCCGACCGGTCCTCAGATCCCTCACCAGGATCGCCCGGACCCGGTTGCCCTTGCGGGCCAGTCGGCGCATCGTCTGGCAGGAGTCATCGCGGAGAGCCGCTCCACGGGACTCGGCCGAGGTGATGAAGGCGGCCCGGTCGGGGTTCGGTTTCGGCTCCGGGGGTCCACTCGCCCCGGCACCCGTCGCCGGGGTGGCCAGGGCGACCAGGAAGATGATTGGAAACAGGCGGGTCGGCATAGATCTGGATGAAACCGAATATCGGCTCTCGGGGTGCGCCCGCTGCCCCGGACGGGGCCGGGCGTCTTCATTCATTGGCATAATCACCGCCGGGATGGGAAAAGTCGTCGATATCGGTGACTCGACCAAACGACGTCGCAAGACCTCGGGGAAGTCGGGCAAGGGACGCAGCAAGCGGTCTAAGACGGCCCTCGTGCTTGGCGGAGGAGGATTTACCGGCGGGGTTTATGAGATCGGCACCCTGCGGGCCCTCGACCTGCTCGCGGTGAACGCCGGGGTGAACGACTTCGACATGTACGTCGGGACCAGCGCCGGCTCGTTCATCGGCACGATGCTCGCTGCCGGGGTCACTCCGGACGAGATGATGAGGGTCCTGACCGAGGACGAAGACGCGCCCATCGAGCGACTCACCCAGGACACGATGCTGAAGCCGAGCATCGGCGCCTATGCCGGTCGGGCAGCCACCCTGCCGCTCCACGTCGCCTCGATGGTCAAGAACATGATTCCCCGGATTCGGGACATCTCGGCGATCGACTTCGGTTGGGGCCTGGCCGAGCACCTCCCCGATGGCCTCTACGACAACGCCGGCATCGCCACCTACGTCCGGGAGTCCCTGGCCCTCCAGGGCATCAACGATTCCTTCGAGGCGATGGAGAAGGAGCTGCTGCTGACTGCGACCGACCTCGACTCGGGTGAGCGGGTGGTCCTGGGGGAGGCCGAAGGGGAGTGGTCCGGAGTGCCGGTCTCAAAGGCCGTCCAGTGTTCGACCGCGCTACCGGTGGTTTATGAGCCCGTCGAGGTCAACGGCCGGACGTTGATCGACGGCGGGATCTACTCGACCACCAACGTCGACGTCGCGGTCGACCGGGGAGCCGAGTTCATCGTCGTGGTCAACCCGATCGTCCCCTACCTGAACGACACCTCGGCGCCGATCCCGAACGTTTCGGGGACCGAGGCCCGCCGGATTTCCGAGATGGGCCTGACGGCGATCGCCAACCAGACCTTCCGGCTGCTTGTCTACCAACGCCTGCACATGGTGGTCGAGTTCTGGCAGGAAAAGTACCCCGGGGTGGACATCATCCTGTTCGAGCCGGCTCTCGACGACCACCTGATGTTCGGCACCTCGATCATGGACTACTCCCAGAGGCTGAGGATCGCCAGCCACGGGTTCGAGACGGTGACCGCAAAGCTGGCCGAGAACTACGAGGAGTTCAAGGAGATCACCGAGCGGCACGGCCTGGAGATCTCGGCAACCCGCCTGAAGAAGGTCGTCCGCAAGGTCAAGGAGCAGGAGACCTCGGAGTCATCGGTGTGGCGCCGTCTGTTCGACCAGACGACGGCCTCGCTGCTGCGCCAGACCGGAGCTTCCGAAACCGAGTCAGACGGCGAGACGGCTCGCTCCGGTAGCTGAGCGAGCCGGCCGGACCCTACCCCTCCCTCAGGTGGAGTAGAGCTCCTCGATCTCAGCGTCGTACTTCTCGGCGATGACCGGTCGCTTTAGCTTCAGTGTCGGGGTGAGTTCTCCGCCTTCCTGGGTCAGGTCGACCGGCAGGATGGCGAACTTCTTCACCTGCTCGACCCGGGCGAGCTGCCGGTTCACCTCTTCGATGTGGGCCTCGATCTCTTTGCGTATCTCGTCACTCTCATAGAGCGAGTCAAGCTGGTCGAGCAGACCGCGCTCGGCGGCGTACTCGTTGAGGGCCTCCTCGTCCAGCGTCACGAGGGCGACCAGGTACGGCCGTCGGTCACCGATCACCACGCACTGTGAGACGAGGTGGTGGCGCTTCACCTGGGCCTCGATGTTCACCGGGGTGATGTTCTTGCCTCCCGCGGTGATGATGATCTCCTTGATCCGGCCGGTGATGCTGACGTAACCGTCCGCGTCGATCGTGGCGATATCGCCAGTGTGGAGCCAGCCGTCACGGATCGTTTCCTGGGTGGCCTCCTCATTCCTGTAGTAGCCCTGGAACACGTTGGGCCCACGGACCAGCAACTCGCCCTGGTCGGAGAGCTTGAGTTCCACGCCGGGAAGCGCCCGCCCGACCGTGCCGACCTTGGAAGCGCCAGGCATGTTTGCCGTGCCGCCGGTCGAGGTCTCGGTCATTCCCCAGGCCTCGTAGACCGGGACCCCGGTCGCGTGGAAGAACTCGATGATCTCGGGGTCGATCGGAGCGGCTCCGGTCAGGGCCAGCTGCAACCGTCCGCCGAAGATGTCGCGGACCTTGTGCAGGACGAGCTTGTCGGCGATGTCGTACTGCTTGGCCAGCAGGAAGCCGGGCTCCTTGCCCTGGTCACGCAGCTCGGCAACCTTGGACCCGACCCCGATCGCCCAATCGAAGATCAGCTTCTTGAGCCCGCCGGACTTGACCGCTCCGGCCGTGGCAGCGTCGTAGACCTTCTCGAAGATCCGGGGCACTGAAGGGAAGTTGTCCGGCTTGACCTCGGAGAGGTTCGGCACGATCCGCAGCTGATCACGTTCCCAGTAGGCGATGCAGCCGCCGATGTCGAGGGTGCCGTACTGGATCAGCAGGGCGAACACGTGGGCCAGCGGCAGGAAGAGGTAAGTCGTCTCCCGGGAGCCGAGGATGTCGATCTGCTCGGCCATGTTGAGCATCGCCCGGTAGTTGCCGTGGGAAATGACGCAGCCCTTCGGGGGCCCGGTGGTCCCGGAGGTGTAGACGATCTTGCAGGTGTCCTCGGGCGAAACCTCGGTGATCCGGGCCTCGAAGGTGGCCAGCTCGCCCTTGCTGCCGCGCTCGGCGACCTCGTCCATCGAGATCGAGTCCGAGGAGGATCCGATCATCATGATGACCTCCTCGAGCTCCGGTAGATCGTCCCGGATCTCGCGGATCTTCTCTAGCTGGGAGTCATCCTCGACGACTATGAACTTCGCCCCGGAGTGTTCGATCACGTATTTGCACTCGGCCGGCGAGTTCGTCTGGTAAATCGGGACGACGGCGGCCCCGGTCGACATCGCGGCGAAGTCGAAGAGGGTCCACTCGGGCCGGGTGCTGCCGAGGAGCGCCACGCGGTCACCGCGCTTGACACCGAGGTCGGCGAGGCCGATCGCCAGCGCCCTGACCTGGTCGAGGACCTCCTTGTAGGAGGTTGTCTTCCACTCACCCGTTGCCGTCTTGAACTTGAAGGCCTCGTCTGACCCGTACTCGTCCACGGCTACCGGCAGCAGGTCGGCCAGGGTCTTCGACTTGATCGCGGTGTCGCTCACTTTCTCCTCTTCCTCCACTTGTTTTGGTCGGCTCCGTCCGGTCTCCCCTGGCCAGGCGGTCTAAATCGGATTCGGTACTTCGATGAACTCGGCCTCCACTCCGAACTCGGCTGAAACCAACTCACCGAGCCGCCTGATTCCGGCTCGCTCGGTGGCGTAGTGACCGGCCGCCAGGAAGTGTATTCCTCCCTCACTCGCGTCTGCCATCACGTGCTCGGCCGGCTCGCCCGTGATGAAGGCATCCAGTCCGAGTTCGATCGCCTGGCCGATATCCGAGGCCCCGGCTCCGGTGACGACCCCTATCGAGTGGATCGGATCCGGTCCGCTTGGGAACACGAGGGGCTCCTGGCCCATCGCCGTCGTCAGGGCCGCGGTCAACTCGGCGATGCCGATGCCCTCTTCCCTGCGGCCGATGACTCCGATCGAACTCCCCTTGGCCTCCCCGATCGGGCCGGCCTCGGGTTCAAAGCCGAGCTCTCGGCAGAGCATGGCGTTGTTACCGATCTCGGCGTGGGCGTCGAGTGGCAGGTGGTAGGCGGCGATCGAGAGTTCAGCGTCGAGGGCCACCTTCAGACGGGCAGCCATCGACGCGGTCAGTGCCCTCGGGTGGAAGTCCCAGAAGAGGCCGTGATGGACCAGCAGCAGGTCGGACTGGGCCGCCACGGCCGACTCGATCGAGGCCAGGTGGGCCGAGACCGCAGTCGACACTCGCTCGACCTCGGTCCGCCCCGGTACCTGAAGCCCGTTTGGCCCCCAGTCACCGAACGAATCTATCTTCAGGAGCCGGTCGCAGAAGCCGACTATCTCGTCCCGTTGGGCCACGGGGGGACCATATCGGCGATCGCCATCAGCGGACCGATCGCCTCGGCCCATCCGGTCGGGAGGCCCTAGGATTAGACGATGGACGATCCAGCCAGAGGGACCGACCGGTCGGTCGAGGTCGAAGCAGACGGGGATGCCTTCATCGAGTCCCTCATGGACACCGACCTCTACAGCATGGGTGCTTACTTCTCGGACACCAACCCGGAGCTGGTCGAGGAGCTGATTGCCCGGAGCATCGAGATCGAGGAAGTCGGACTCCGCCGTTATGCCGAGCGTGAGGAAATGGCACTGGAAGACGCGTTTCGCACCCTGCTGACCGGACTGGCAGTGCGCTATTACAAGTCGGTCGCCGGTTGAGCGGAGGCAGCGGCCAGGCGGGGGCTGAAAGAGGACGTCCCGGCAGGTTCCGGGTAATCGTCCTGCTGCTGGTTGCCGGTGGGGCGCTGCTGATCGGGATCATCGGGCTGGCCACCCGGGAGCCGGAGGTCGAGTACGTGAGGGTCGCCGGGGTCAGCGATGCCCAGCGGATCTTCGGCGGGGTCAGGCAGCTGGGGGACCGGCTGGGTGAGGAGGGCGCCCCGGTGCAGATCCAGTACTTCACAGACGTCCAGAGCGCCGGTTTCCGTGACCAGTTCCTCGAGGTCATTCCCTCGCTGGTCACAACCGAGGTCCGGTCCGGCGAAGTCAGGCTGCTGCTCCGCAACCGCTCCTTGACCCGCAATGCGACCGAGCTGAGCTTCTTCGGGGTCGAGGCCGCAGCCGAGCAGGACTACGGCTGGAACTATGCCTACCTGATGGTCAGGAACCAGGAGCTCGCCCGGACCCAGGGCCTGGACCGCGAATTCCTCCTTGAGCTCGCCGAGTCGATCGAGGGCCTCGAGCTGGTGGAGTGGGAGGCTGCCTATGACGCCGGCCTGGATCCCGACAGCGAGGTGACCCAACGCCTCGAGGAGCAGGACACACTGGCGATCGATCTCGAGATCAGGGCAGCTCCGGCGATGCTGGTGGCCGGACCGGGTGGCACTGAACTCCTCCAGGACTCACCCGATCTGGCAACGGTCCAGCGAGCGATCGATTCGGTTCGGTAGGGTCAGCGATCTCGGGGCGTGGCGCAGCCTGGTAGCGCGCACCGTTCGGGTCGGTGAGGTCCCCGGTTCAAATCCGGGCGCCCCGATCACCGGTGGCGGGTCGCGGTCGAGGCCGGCGGCCCGCCGCTTGCACCGACCGGGCTAGAGCAGGTTCTCTCGGAGGAAGTCCAGCTGGTCGGCGACCACCCGGTCGAACCAGGGGGGGTTGTAGACCCCGAAGTGCCCACAGTCGTAGCTTCGAAGCTCGCCGAACGGCGCCGCTGCGGCAGCCCTCGCGGCCGGGGCCGGGGGCGTGATCGCATCCTGTACGGCTACCTGGACCAGCAAGGGACAGCTGATCCGGTCTGCCTTGCGACCCGGGCGCCAGGCGATGGCCTGCAGGCCTATGGAGGCCGCGACCGTATTCCGATGCCGTGACCCCGGTGGGGTGATCGACTCGAAGCCCGGCAGCGCATCGGGACTGGTCATTGCTGCGACGGATCCCGGTTCTCCGGCGGCCGGAATCATCAATCGCTCCCGACCGAGCCTGGCAGCGAAGAGGTCAGCGAGCGCCCGGCCGGTCAACTGGGCGGCCGTCCCCGGGGGAACGGCGCCCAGGGTCGCCAGGCCATCGGTAAACGGCACCTGGGCGATCGCACACTTGATCGCGGCACCCCTTGCTGCCGTTTCCAGGGTCAGGCCACCGCCGAACGAGGTTCCCCAGAGACAGACCTTCCCGGGGTCGATTCCGTCCAGGCGCCTGGAGAAATCGAGTGCCGAGGCAACGTCTTCCAGCTCCCGCTTCACATCGATCACCTGTCGCTCCCACCCCCCGCTGTCGCCGAACCCCCGGTAGTCGAAGGCCAGGCTGGCGATCCCCTCGGCGGCAAACGCCTCGGCGAAGGGCTGCAGCCCGTCCTCGCGGGTCGCGCTGAATCCGTGTGCCATGACCACGATCGGAAACGGCCCCCCGGCCGCCGGACGGATGAGCCAGGCGGCACAGGTCTCACCACCGCTGGTGAACTGGAGTTCCTCCCTTTCGGGACGGCTCGGATCCATGCGCGGAATCTATCCAAAGCCCGGGATTGGGCCGTATGGGGGATCGGTGAGGATCCTCGGCCA
>JBBAUQ010000008.1:8099-20757 GCA_040398125.1 Solirubrobacterales bacterium
TCGCTACTCTAAGTCGAGCACAAGTCAGGATCAGGAACCCAAAAAGCAGTGACGCAACCAGAAGCGGCTGCAGAAGGAGCGAGACATGGCTTACGAACTTCCCGAGCTTCCCTATGCCTACGATGCGCTCGAGCCCCATATCGATGAGGCGACGATGCGGGTCCACCACGACAAGCACCACCAGGCCTACATCGACAAGGCGAATGCCGCCCTGGAGGGCACCGAGTGGGCCGACCTCGAGGTCGAGGATGTACTGAAAGACCTCGATTCCCTGCCGGCAGACAAGCAGGGCCCGGTCCGCAACAACGCAGGCGGCCACTACAACCATTCGCTGTTCTGGAAGATGATGGGTCCAGACGGTGGCGGCTCCCCGGAAGGTGACCTCGCGGCGGCGATTGACGAGGCGTTCGGTTCCTTCGATGCCTTCAAGGAGGAGTTCAAGAACGCCGGCATCACCAGGTTCGGATCGGGCTGGGCATGGCTGGTCTGGGACGGCAACGGCCTGGCAGTGGTGTCGACCCCGAACCAGGACACTCCGATCTCCGACGGCCAGGTCCCCCTGCTGGGCGCTGACGTCTGGGAGCACGCCTACTACCTGAAGTACCAGAACCGGCGTCCCGATTACCTGGATGCCTTCTGGAACGTGGTCGATTGGGACTACGTAGCCGACCGGTTCGAGCAGGCGCGGGGCTGAGTCTCCGGCCCGTCCAGTCCGAGGTGGCCCGGTTTCGCCCGGGTCGATTTTCGGCCGGGCTGATCGCGGTCCTGGCGGCCGCCGGTCTGGCCCTGGCCGGCTGTTCGGGGGGCGATGAACAGACCGATTCCGGCGTCACGCCTTCGGCGTCCGATTTTCCCCAGGTAGAGGGTCGGACGATCGAGGAGATCTACTCGGCCCAGGCGGAATCCGACCGGGTGGCCTCACCGGCCGGGCTCACCTTCGAGGTGGGGCCGAACCGTTACCCGTTCGGTGTGTTCGAGGTCGACGGCCAGCCGGTCGACGACGCCGAGGTGGCCCTCTATTTCGCCAAGAGTCCCCGCTCCGAGGTCGAGGGCCCGCTACCGGCGACGATTCGCTCCCTCGAGACCAAGCCGGCCTATCGGGCCAAGGGTGCGGGCGGGCCGGAGGAGCCCAAGGCGTACTACGAGGTGCCGAAAGTACGGTTCGATCGTCCTGGCCCCTGGCTGGGCATCGCCGTCTTCCAGGGACCAGACGGAGCCGAGGCAACCCGTCTGCCGAGTCCGGTGGTCGGCAAGTTCACCGGTGTGCCATCGGTCGGGGACAGGGCACCGGCAATCAGTACACCGACGGCCGAGACGGTCGGGGGGGATCTGTCCAAGATCGATACCCGTCTGCCGCCCTCGACCATGCATGAGAAGGACCTGCGGGATGTACTGGGCAAGAAGCCCGTGGTCCTGGTGTTCGCCACGCCGGCCCTCTGCCAGACCCGGGTCTGCGGGCCGGTGGTGGACGTTGCCGAACAGGTCAAGGATGAGGTCGGAGACGGCGTCGAGTTCATCCACATGGAGATCTACAACGACAACGATGCCAACAAGGGTTTCCGCCCCCAGGTCCAGGCATACGGCCTGCCCACCGAGCCCTGGGTCTTCTTGATCGGGCGCGATGGCCGCATCAAGGAGAGGTTCGAGGGGGCTTACGGGGTGGCCGAGTTACGGGCGGCCGTAGAGCGCCTGAAGAGTGGATAAAAGCGGCCTTCCGGCCGGATCGCCTCGTCCTCCCGGCCGAAATTGCGCAACTCGTGGGGCGCGGGGCGTGTTTGGTTAAATACCCAGTTACCAACTAGGGAAACGGGTATCCAAGTTGGATTCCCCCCTAAAGCCATCAAGCAAGGGAGCCCCATCTGATGCGTCCTTTCCTCGCAGCACTCGCAGGTTTCGTAGCGGCAGCAGCTATCGCAGTTCTCGCAGTGGCCGGCCCGGCCCAGTCGAGCAAGCCCGCGGCCAGCGCCAACACGGAGCGCGCCAGTGTCAAGGGCAGCCTTTTCGATGTCTGCAAACGTGGCTGCAAGTACCGCACCGTCTACGAAGGGACGATGGCTGCCGGCAAGTGGCAGGCCAAGACTCGCAAGAAGGCGACCGTTCGCATCCAGCCGGGCAAGTACGTGGAGGGCATCCTCCTTCACGGCAAGCGTGAGGGCTACAACTTCGACGGCATGACGATCATGGGGGTCACCAAGGCAAAGAAGCCGAACAAGAACGCCCGGGCAGTGATCCTCGACGGCACCGACGCCAAGACGATCGTCAAGGGCAACCCCGGCTGGCAGGAGGGGGATCCGGTCAGCATCCCGGCGAACAACGCCATGGAGATCCGCAGCATCGACGGGATCGTCTTGAAGAACATGTGGGCCAGGAACTACGCCAACAACACTTTCTTCGTCGTCGCCTCGACCAACCCGGCCCTCGGTGAAAGCTGTGACGGCTACACGATGGACAACCTGGCGAGTTCCGACACCCGTTCCTACGGTCTGTTCGCGCGGAACTGTACGGGTGGCAAGATGCTCAACTCCGAGGGCTGGAACCACGGTGACTCGGCCATCTACATCGGTGAGACGCCCTGTGACTCGGAAGACTGGAACAACAAGGGTCCCAACCCGGGCCCCTGCCAGGCGAATCCGAAGTGGACCCTGATCTCGAACATCAAGAGCTACCAGGGCTCACTCGGCTACTCGGGGACCAACTCCAAGTACGTCAAGATCAAGAACTCGCTCTTCTACAACAACGGGGCCGGCCTGGTGCCGAACACGCTTGACAGCGAGAGGTACGAGCCGAGCGGTGACCTGGTCATCGAGAACAACAAGATCTTCTGGAACAACCTCAACTACTACCAGGGTAAGGAGAAGGGTTCACCGATCACCACGGTGATCGGTAACGGCAACCCGATCGGCGCCGGGATCCTCCTCTACGGAACGGACGGGGTGATCGTTCGTAACAACGAGATCTTCGGCAACGAGAAGTGGGGGGTTGCCTCCTTCTCCGGTCCGGAGCTCTTCGGAGTGAACACGGGCGATGACGCCAGGAACATGAACAACCAGATGACTGGCAACAAGATGGGGAGAAACGGTGCCGACCCCAACGCGCTCGATTTCTTCAACGATGCCTCGGGTGGTGGCAACTGCTGGTCGGACAACACCGCTGCCGGAGGGGCGACCTTCGCCCCGGGCAACGGCTCTTTTTCTCTTTCCACCATCTACCCGTCCTGCCCCCAGGCCAAGACCATCTGGCAGGACGTCTTCTCGGTGAACCTGACCGCCGGGTTGCAGGTGAACACATCCCTGCCGGACTTCGAGACCAAGGCCTGGAAGGACCTGACCACGATCTTCGGCGTGGCCGAGGTCAGGCCCTCGAACCTCCAGGAATGTGCGATGGATGTACGTTCCCATCCGCCCTTCCAGGGTCTGACGGAGTACAACGCCGAGCCGGTTTCAGTGGCCGAGTGCGACGAGCTCTACAGTCGACCGGGAGCCCCTCAGTTGCCACCGCGCAACTGAGCTGGGCACGGGTCAACCCGATAGACGTCAGGCAGGGGATGCAGGGCAATGGAAACGACCAGATCGAGTAGGCGTTCGGGCTTGAGATTCGGTGTAGCTCTTGCGGCAGCGGCCGCGATCCTCGGGTTCACCCTGTCCCTGCCGGCGTCGTCACTCTCGGGGGCAGTTGGCGGGACAGAGGCCCTGTCACTGACTCCGGCCCAGAAGAAGGCCAAGGCGAAGGCCATCGCCAGGTGCAAGAAGATCAAGTCGGAGGCCGGGCGGAAGCGCTGCCTCAAGAACGTGAATGAGCGGTTCCGCCCCGATCCCAAGCCGGGAAAGACCTGGCAGGTCGGACTCTGGGACAACTACTACAGCCCGGACAGCCTTGACGTAAAGGTGAATGACCTGGTCAACTGGACCTGGCAGCAGGAGAACGGCAGGGAGGCCCACGACGTCACCTTGATGAGCGGGCCCAAAGGAGTGAGCGTCTATGACTTCATGTCACCGACCACTGCCGTTTACGGGACCAAGTTCAAGCGTCAGCTGAAGGTTCCCGGCTCCTACGAGTTCATCTGTTCCCTTCACTACCAGATGCGCATGCAGGTGAAGGTCACGAGGTAGGCGACGATGCCCAGGCGCCCCGCCACAGTTCTGGTCGCGACGGTGGCACTGTTTGCCGTCTCCGGCGTCGCGGCATCGGCCAGCGGCAACACTTCATCTCACTCTGGTGAGGTTCCCGTCTCGGCCGCCGCGGCATTCGGTCTGAGCCCGGCGGAGCAGAAGGCCAAGCAGGCCGCGCTGCGGAAGTGCCGCAAGATCACCGCCAAGAAGCGTCGACAGGCCTGCCTTCGAAGGGTCGAGGAGCGGTTCCGGCCGAAGCCCGTCGATCCCGTAACGCCAGCTGAGGTCCAGGTCCGCGACAAGTACTTTTCACCAGAGTTGGTCGAGATCAAGAGGCAGGGTGCCGTCCGGTGGATCTGGGGCGAGAACAACGCCGATCCCCACAACGTGACCCTCCTCGACGGCCCGAAGGGGGTCTCGCCCCTTGATTTCCAGACGCCGAGTTCACCGGCGATCGGCTTTACCTTCACCCGGACCTTCAAGGTTCCGGGGACCTACCAGTTCGTCTGTTCACTGCACCACCTGATGCGGATGACGGTCGAGGTCGGGGACTGATCACCGGTGGAATACGAGCCGATGAACAGGCGGAACTTCTTCGGGGTTACAGGCGGTGCATTGCTTTGCACCATCGCCGGGGAAAAGGTCTTTGCCGACCGACCGGCCGATGTCGAGAGGCTGGCCAGCGGGGTTCCGGTGCCGCCCCGGGTAGCGGCGACTGGTGGCGATGCGACGCTGAGCCGAGGCGTGGTCAGTGGCCCTCGCCGTGAGTACTGGATTACGGCTGAGCCCCGTAACTGGAACATCATGCCGACCAAGGTCGACGAGATGCTCAATCAGCCCGTGCGCAAGGGCAAGACCACTTTCACTGCATACGCCTACCGGGCCCACACGGCCGACTTCGGCCAGCCGCTCGGCCCGGCATCGGTCCCCGGTCCGCTCCTCGAGGCCAGGGAGGGTGAGACCCTCGTGGTCCACTTCCGCAACCTCTGCCCGGTCCCGGTGACGATGCATCCCCACGGGGTCTTCTACGCGAACGAGATGGATGGCTCTTACAAGGGGATCCATACCGATCCAGGTGGCTTCGTTCAGAAGGGCAGGACCGTCACTTACGTCTGGGAGTGCCCTGAGGGTACGGCTGGCTCCTGGTTCTACCACGACCACGGCCCGCTCGACCCGCTTCCCGTCTACAAGGGACTGTTCGGGGGACTCGTCGTCAGGAAGGCCGATGAACCCCTGCCGGATCGGGAGTACGTGCTGGCCTTCCACAGTTTCCTCCCGCCGGCCACCGGGCTTCGGAGGGGATTCTTCTGCATCAACGGGAAATCCTTTACCGGGGTGACCCCGAACCTCGAGGCAAGGATCGGAGATGACGTTCAGATCCACGTATTCGGGATCGACAATGACTTCCATACCTTCCATCTGCACGGCCACCGCTGGACCGAGCCCGGGGGCAACGTGGTGGACAACAAGACCTTCGGGCCGGGTGATTCCTTCGGGGTGAGGTTCGTCGAGGACAACCCCGGCCGGTGGCTGTACCACTGCCATGTCTTCTCTCACCTCCACGACGGGGTGAGCGGTTGGTACCTGGTCGAGTGAGCTCCGTTCTGCGAAAGCGAACCTGCCCCGGCCTGCTGGCCCTTCTGCTCACCGTTGCCGGACTTTCGCTGCTGGCCGATGATGCCGGGGCGGCAAACACCCGGGTGTCGATCGGTGGATTCGAGTGGTCGAAGGATCCCGGGATCGATCTGGGTGAGAAGGTGATCTGGCACTGGGTCGGACCTGACACCGCCCATTCGGTGACCGGCATTGGACCGGGTGGGCTCAAGGTTGACTCCGACCCAATGGTTTCTACCCCCAACCACCCGATCGGTGACACCTTCGAATACACCTTCGATCAGCCCGGGACCTACAGTTTTGCCTGCAAGCTCCATCGCTCGGTGGGGGGCACGGTTTCCGTCTCAGAGACCACCGGGGATCCGCAGTCGGATCCCGGACCCGCTCCCGAAGTCTTCTGGGATGAGGAACCGCCCCAGCTGGACGAGGTCGTGCCGCTCAGTACCGTTCTCAGGCCCGGCGGACAGGGTGCGGACCTGGCCTTCGCGGTGAGTGAGGTCGGCATCGCGGATGCCGAGTACTACCGGCTGGTCAGGCAGGGAACCGGGACACGGGCCCGATGGGTCAGAAGGTATGCCGGGTTCTCGGAGTGGCCGACCTACATCGGCTACAACGTTGTCCGGTACGGCGCCAAGAGCAGTTCCTTCAGTGCCGCACCGGGTCGTTACGTAGGTCTGCTCCGGGTAACCGACGGATCAAACAACGTCGCCGGACCGGTCGAGTTCCAGTTCAAGATCGCCGCGCCGAAGAAGCCCCGACAGTAGCGGTCAACCGGGACTGTCTCAGTCCTCCGGATAGTCGTCATCGTCGGGAAGCAGGACCCTGAATTCCTCGCGGGAGCCGACGACCTTGGGCAGGATCGGTTCGTGGGCACGCGGGTTTGCGGCAGCGGCCTCGAGGGCCGAGTCGGTGTTCGGAAAGCGGCTGAGGGCCTCAAGCTGTCTGAGGGTCGGGAAGGAGACCGCGAGCTCGCCAAGTCCGGCCTGCTCGACCGCGGTCCCGGGGCCGATCCAGAGTGATTCGGTCATCTCCCGGCCATCGGGCCGCGGTTCGGCCTTCGCCGGGGCGCGGGCCAGGAAGAACCAGGTATCGAATCTGGTCTGGACCACCTCGGGAGTGATCCAACGCGTCATCGTCACCAGGTCATGATCGTGTGCCAGGGAGAGCCCGGCTTCCTCTTCGAGCTCCCGCTTGGCGCAGGCCCGCAGGCCCTCGACACCATCACCGTCCGCCCGATCGACCGCTCCCCCCGGGAAGACCCAGACATTGGGCATGAAGCGGGCTTCGGGTGAGCGCTTCAGCAAGAGTAGTTCCAGGCCACCGGCGGCATGCTCCTCTCGTAGGAGGATCACCGTGGCTGCCGGTCTCGGCTCAGTCGGCTCACCCAGGTTGACGGCTTCGGCCGGACCGGCTTCCGGGAATTCGGGCATTTCTGAAGGGTAGTCCCTGGAGCGTGCCGGGTGCCACCCTGCGGGCCGAGGGTTGGTTTACCCTTCACTTCATGAACGAGTCGGAGGGCAAGAGGTGGATTTGCACGGCGTGCGGTTGGATCTACGACCCCGCCGAGGGCGACCCCGACGGCGGAATCCCGGCCGGAACGCCCTTCGAGGAAATCCCGGACGGATGGTTCTGCCCGGTCTGTGGGGCCCAGAAGGCCGACTTCGAGGTCTACGAGGATTGAGCCGGGGGACGGCGGTGGACCCATCCGGATCAGTCCCGTTCTCGGGGTCGCTCCGGAAGGTCGCTTGCTGCGTCCTGTTCGCCGGCTTCGGGCTGCTTGCCCTGGCCGTTCCGGCGAGCGCCAGCACTGAATCGGCTGCCACGGCAAAGCGGGCCGCGACACTGAAGTCCGTCATCTCGGTGAAGCCGGCATCGATCAGGCGTGACCGGGCGCTGATCACAAGGACGGTGAAGATCACCGGCAGGCTTTCCCCGTTCCGGAACGGGCAGCGGGTCCGGGTGTACTTCTTCCGGGACGGAAGGCGACTACTCAGTCGGTCGGTCCCGGTCAGGCGGTCCGGCGGTGACCGGGGGACCTTCAAGACTTCGATCATCATGAAAAGGGGTTCGAAGTATGCCGTCCAGGCTCGCTACTTCGGGTCGGGGGGACCGGAGCCGATCGCCCGGGCAAAGACCGTGAGGAAGTCCTGGAGGGTTGCCTATCGGGCGATCTCGGGGGGCCGTTGCGGAAAGTTGGTCAGGGGCTTTCGCCGGGCACTCAATCGGCTGGCGGTGGTGCCGGGCAGCGGATCCTGTTTCCGCGGCAAGATGTCGCGGGCCGTGCTGGCCTATCGGAAGATGAACGGCCTGCAACGAAACTCGAGGGCAACCAGATCCGTGGTCCGGCGAGTGTTCAATCGCAAGGGCCGCTACCGGGTTCGGCGACCGGGGTTGGGGAATCACGTCGAGGCACCGTTGGGCAAACAGGTCCTCGTCTTCGCCAAGGGGAGGCGGCCGTACGCGATCTTCCCTATCTCGAGTGGAAAGTCCTCCACGCCGACCATTCGGGGGACCTACCGCTTCTACCGCAAGGACCCCGGCTACAACGCAATCGGCATGTATTACTCCTCCTATTTCATCGGCGGCTATGCGATCCATGGATACAAGTCGGTACCTGACTACCCGGCCAGTCACGGCTGTCTGAGGACCTTCATCGCCGACCAGCCGAGGATCTACTCGCTGACCGAGCTCGGCCAACCGATCTACCTGTTCGGCAGCGGTCGTTAGCTCCCCCGCGACCCTGATGGTGGATCGTGATCATCCCGGGGTCCGAAGTATCCTCGACCGGTGCTGATCTTCCTTCCACCCTCCGAAGGCAAGTCGGAGCCGTCAGGGGGCCCGGTGGAACTGGCCTCCCTGGCCTTCGATGACTCGCTCGGGGAAGTCCGACGTGAGTTGATCAAGGGTCTGGAGGAACTCGGTCGAGGATCGCGCCAGGAGGCCGTCGAGGCGCTGGGAATCTCCGAGGGCCAGGCGGGTGATGTGGACCGCGATGCGGCTCTCTCCGAGGCACCGACCGGGCCGGCCATCGAGGTCTACTCCGGTGTGCTGTTCGACCGGCTCGATTTCGGCTCACTCTCGGCCGAGGCCCACAAGAGGGCCGCCACCGGCCTGTTGATCGCGAGCGCTCTCTGGGGTGCAGTGAGACCGTTCGACGAGATCCCCTGGTACCGACTCTCGATGAAGGCGAAGCTGCCCGGTCTGGGCGGTCTGGCCGCCTTCTGGAAGCCCCGGTTGACCGAGGCGATGGAGCGTGCCGGATTCGATGACGAGGGTGAGGTGATCCTCGACATGCGTTCAGCGGCCTACGCTGCCGCCTGGAAGCCGAGCCGGGCCGAGTTGGTCGCGGTACGTGCATTCCGTGAAGAGGGTGGAAAGCGCAAGGCCGTCTCGCACATGGCAAAGGCGACCAGGGGCGAGGTAGCCCGACTGGTCCTCTCGGCCGGCAAGGAGCCCACCTCGCCAGAGGACGTTGCCACCCTGATCGAAGGTGCCGGGCTGACCGTCGAGCTCGGTGACGGCACGTTGGACGTCATCGAGTCGGCCTAGGTTCGGACCCCGCCGGATGCCACCGAATGATTTAGTGGCCGGTCCAGTCAGGTCGGCGCTTCTCCGAGAAGGCCCTGATTCCCTCGCGGAAGTCCTCCGAGCTGAAGCAGGCCTCGCGCAGCTCGACCAGCGCCCTTTCATCGGCATCGTCGAGGACCGGGTTGGCGACCAGGGTGCGGATCATCTGCTTGTTTCCCCTAAGCGAAAGTGGGGCGTTACCGGCAATCCCGCTTGCCAGCTCGACGGCCCGTTCGGCCAGGGTGTCATCCCCGACGACCCAGTTGACCAGGTTGATCTGTTCGGCCGATTCGGCATCGAGGTTGTCGCCGGTGAGGAACAGCTCACTGGTTCGCGGAACCCCGATCGTCTCGATGAATTTGCGGATGCCGGTGTGTCCGTAGACCAGGCCGAGCTTCGCCGGCGGCATGCCGAGCTTCGCCCCGCGGGCAGCGATCCTCAGATCGCAGGTGATGGCCAGCTCGAGGCCACCACCGAGGCAGTGGCCATTGATCGCCGCAAGGGTGGGCCAGGGGAAGCCCTGCAGGACGTCGAGGGCGCGATGGAACGGGTGGGCGACCAGCGACTCGGCGTCGTCCTCGAAACTCTCCTCCGGGATGGATGCGATGTCATAGCCGGCCGAGAAGACCGGGGGGCTGCCGGTGATCACCAGGCACCTGACCTCGATCCCCTGGTCGAGTCGGGGAAGGGTTTCGGTCAGGGCATCGAGGATCTCGTGGTCGAGCGCGTTTCGGCGCTCGGGGTTGGAGATGGTCAGACGGGCGACGGCCTCGGCCGGGAAATCGAGCAGCAGCCTGTCAGAGCCGGTCTCGACTGCTCTCACTGAAGGCCCTTCGGCGCTGGCCAACGGGCCGTTACTCCAGGACGACCAGTACGTCGCCCTCGGTGACGGCCTGGCCCTCCTCGCAGACGATCTCCTTGACGACCCCGTCGTCTTCTGACTCGACCGGGATCTCCATCTTCATCGATTCCAGGATGACGACCTCGTCGCCGTCGGATATCGAATCGCCGACCGCCACGGTGATCTTCCAGACGTTTCCTGTGATGTGCGCTTCGATGTTCGCCATGGCCCGGAACCTTAGCCGACCGAGGCCCCTCGACAGGACGCCGGATACAGTCCCAACCGATGAAAGAGGAGCTCGACGACGGATCGGCATCGACCGAGCAGGGCAGTCGGACCGACTCGGGGCCGGATCGTGACCTGGCGATCATCGTTGCGGCAAGGAACGAGGCCGACCGGGTCGGTGAGACGCTTGGGTCCCTCTCGACTGCCTTTCCGGGCGCGGTGATCTGGCTGGCCGACGATGCTTCGGGCGATGACACGGCCGAGATCGCGATGGGGGAGGGGGCAGTGGTGGTGAGTCGCCGCTTTCCCCATGGCAAGGGAGGGAACGTCACGGCCTGCGCCGACGCCCTGCTCCACCGGGACAGGCCCCGTTTCGTGCTGGTCTGTGATGCCGACCTCGGCGCCAGTGCCGGCCGGCTGGGGCCATTGGTTGAGGCCGTGCGAGGGGATGAGTGCGATCTCGCCGTCGCTTCATTCATGCGTCGGGTCGGTGGTGGCTTCGGGGTGGCACTCGGATTCTCTCGATGGGCCATCCGCAACCGGAGTGGTTTCATCGCCGAGGCTCCGATCTCGGGTCAGCGGGCGATGCGTACCGAAGTCCTGGAAGCGGTCTTGCCGCTCGCCCGGGGATACGGCCTGGAAACCGGTATGACGATTGATGCTGTGCGGGCCGGCTTCCGGGTCGCCGAGTACGAGGTCGACCTCTCCCATCGGGCGACCGGCAAGAGCCTTGGCGGGTTCATCCACAGGTTTCGTCAGTTGGCCGATTTCATTCGGGCGTGGTGGGAGCGCCGGTGATCCTGGCGATCGACCAGGGAACGACGGGCACCACCTGTCTGGTGTTCGGGGAGGAGTCCGAAGTCAGGGGCCGGGCCTACTCCGAGTTCGGCCAGCACTTTCCCGAGCCGGGCCTGGTCGAACATGATCCGGACGAGATCTGGGAGACCACACGGTCGGTAGCCCTCGAGGCCCTGGCTCAAGCCGGGACCGACGGCAGTTCCATCGATGCGATCGGGATCACCAATCAGCGGGAGACGGTGGTTGCCTGGGACCGCGAGAGCGGCAGGCCGGTCCACCGGGCACTGGTCTGGCAGGACAGGCGGGGGGCGGCGCGGTGCGATGAGCTGAGGGCGGCCGGCCTCGAGCCGACCGTGAGGGAGACGACCGGACTGGTACTTGACCCTTACTTTTCGGCGACCAAGATCGAGTGGTTGCTGAAGAACGGGAATCTGCCCGAGCAGGCCGTATTCGGCACGGTCGACTCCTGGCTGGCGTTCAAGCTGACCGGGGAGCACGTGACCGATGCCTCGAATGCATCGCGAACGATGCTCTGGGACATCCACCGCCAGGTATGGAGCCCCGCGCTGTGCGAGCTCTTCGGGATCGACCCGGCCCGCCTGCCGACCGTTCTCCCGTCGGCCGGGACGGTCGGTTTCACCGGCGAGTTCGGTGGCGAGGTCCCGGTGGCCGGGATAGCCGGTGACCAGCAGGCGGCCCTGTTCGGGCAGGCCTGCTTCGAGCCCGGGATGGCGAAGAACACCTATGGGACGGGGAGCTTCGTACTGATGAACTCCGGGGACAGGATCCCCAGCTCGGACGGAGGCACCCTGGCGACGGTCGCCTGGCAGCTGGGAGATCAACTGACCTACGCCTCTGAGGCCTCGATATTCATCACCGGTGCAGCGATCCAGTGGCTACGAGATGGGCTCGGGATCGTCGGGGACGCAGCCGACTCCGAGGCACTTGCCGCATCCCTGGACGGAAATGACGGGGTCTATTTCGTACCGGCGCTCACCGGACTCGGTTCCCCCTGGTGGGATCCCTACGCTCGCGGGACGATCGTCGGGTTGACCAGGGGGACGGGCAGGGCACACCTTGCCCGCGCTGCCCTGGAGGCGATCGCCTACCAGTCGGTTGACGCGGTACGCGCCCAGGAGGAAGCCACCGGACGACCGATCGAGAGCCTCAGGGCAGATGGTGGGGCTGCCGCCAACGCCTGGCTGATGCAGTTCCAGGCCGATCTGCTGGGGGTGCCGGTCCTGGTTCCGGACCTAACCGAGGTGACTGCCAAGGGTGCCGCCTCACTGGCCCGGCTCGGTATCGCCCAGACCGATCTCAGTCGATTGGCCAAGGACTGGCGTGCCGGACAGACATTCGAGCCGCAGATGGAACGCGCACTGGCCGAAGAGCTGATCGCCGAATGGCACCGGGCGGTCGAGCGCTCCCGGGACTGGGCGTCTCACTGAGTCGTCCCCGGTCCGGCCGTGCCTCTAGGCTGTGACCTTCTGAGGGCCGAACTCAA
>JBBAUQ010000009.1:0-19670 GCA_040398125.1 Solirubrobacterales bacterium
CTCTCGAAGGGGGACAACATCGGGGCTATCTCGGCCCTCTCGACGGTGAGCTGGAATCGCTCGATGCAGCGGGCGATGGAGGCGATTGTCACCTATCGATCGAGTCCCGACGCCTCCAACCTGATCGCCAAGTCCCTCGCCGACTACGACTACCGCACCCTCAAGCGTCTGGAAAAGACGCGGATCCTGGTGCGGATGGGTCCGGCGCTAGGCCTCATGGGGACGCTGATCCCACTTTCACCGGCGCTGGCCGGCCTGGCCGAGGGCAACGTCACCGAACTGACCGACAACCTCCGAATTGCCTTCGGGGTCACCGTGGTCGGGCTCCTTACCGGAGCGGTCGCCTTCGCCGTTTCCCTGGTCCGCGATCGGCTTTACGCCCAGGATTTCTCGGACGTCGAATTTGCGGCGGCCGAACTGGCTCCCAAGGCGGCGTTACCCGGTGAGGAGACCCCGGCAAGCACGGAACATGGGGGTTCGACCACGATCGCGATGGGCAATCCGTGAGGCGGCTCGACTCGAAGGTGACCGCGCGGGCCAGGAGCCGTGAGGACCGGGCCGGGGACCCGCTCGACGGCCTGGTCAACCTGTTCGACATCGGGATCGTCCTCTCGGTTGCCTTCCTCCTGGCCGCCCTTTCCTCGCTTGACCTGACCTCGATCCTGACCGACCCGAACCAGTCACTCGACAGGCCGGCAAAGGCGCCCCCTGACGCAGTGGTCGCCAAGGAGAAGGACACGGTTGAAGCCGTGGAGCTGGAGCCCGGGGAGCGGGTGGTCGGCCGGGGCGAGGAAGTCGGGACCGTCTACCAGCTAGAGGACGGGCGGACGATCATCGTCAGGCCCGGTGATCAGCCACCGGGCGGCGGGGCTACAGCCCCAGGCGGTTCCGAACCCCCCGTGCCGTGACGAATCTGGTCAGTCGGTTGACGACGTTCCTCCGGGACTTGGTGTACGGGAACCAGAGGGGTTCGTCGAACTGGTGGAGCCGGGCCGTAGCGATCGCTTCCGAACGGCAGTACTTGCGGATGCCGTAAGCGCCGTTGCGATAACCGATCCCGGAATCCTTCCAGCCACCCATCGGAAGCCCGGGGGCCAGGGCGTTGAACAGGACGTCATTGACGTTTACGGCGCCGCACTCGATCCGGCGGGCCACGGCTTCGGCCTTCCTTCGAGGACCGAATACCGTCGCTGACAGTCCGTAGCGGGTGTCGTTGGCCAGACGGATCGCCTCCTCGGTGTCGCGGACCTTCATCACCGCGACCACGGGACCGAAGGTCTCCTCGCGCATCAGGCGCATCGAGTGGTCGACGTCGACCAGGACCGTCGGCTGGTAGAAGTCGCCAGGACCCTCGACCCGACGCCCTCCGGTGAGTGCCCGCGCACCGTGTTCGATCGCCTCGTTGACCTGTCCCTCGACGATTCCGGTCTGGGTCGGGGAGGTCATCGCCCCGACCTCCGAGCCGAACTCGGCACCATCCTGGCCCTGGTTCAGATCCCCGACCAGCTCGACCAGACCTTCGATGAAGGGTTCATAGATCGGCTCTTCGACATAGATCCGCTCGACCGACATACAGATCTGCCCGGAATTCATCATCCCGCCCCAGCAGGCTGCCTCGGCTGCCCGCTTGACGTTCGATCCATCGAGCACGACCATCGGATCCTTGCCGCCCAGCTCCAGGCTGACCGGGGTGAGTGTCTCGGCGGCACGGGCCATGACCAGCTTGCCGGTCCGATCCGATCCGGTGAAGCCGATGAAGTCTGCCTCGTCGATCAGCGCAGTCGCAGGTTCGGCGGCTCCGTTGATGCAGGCGAGAACGTCCGGGCCGCCAATCTCGTCACGCCAGCCTTCGACGATGCGCGAGATCGTCAAGGGGGTGAATTCCGAAGGTTTCATCACCACGGCCGCACCGGCCATGAGGGCCGGTATCGCATCACCGAGGGAGAGGATCAGGGGGAAATTCCAGGGACTGATCAGGCCGACCACCGGGTAAGGCCGATACTGGATACGGAGTTTGCGGGTGAGGGTGATCAGCGAGTGGGGCCGGACCTTCTCCTCAGAGATCAGGGCCTTGCCCCGGGCGCCGTAGTAGTTGATCTGGTCGGCGAGGTAGAAGATCTCGTTCGCCGCCTCGGCCCTCACCTTCCCGGTTTCGGCCTGCATGCTGTCGGTCAGTTCTTCGGTGTTGGCGATCAGCCAGTCGCGTAGCTTGCCCAGCCAGTGGCGTCGACCTTCGAATCCGATCGACTCCCACCCAGGCTGTTCGGCCCTCACTCGTGAAACGGTCTCGGCCACATCGGCCGGGGAGGAGATCTCGACCCGCGCGACCAGCTCTCCGGTTGCCGGATTCATCACGTCGAAGTGATCGCCACGACCCTCGGTCGGATCGACAGATACTTCGGTCAGGGTCTCTCGCTCTTCCATCGGCCTCGCTCCCTTTCAGATCTCGACTCCGACCGAAGCCTACCTGCTCCTACCGAGCAACGGTAGGGGCCGATCCGGCCCAGGCGCCGGTTCAGCCGGCCGGATCGAGCCGGTAAACCCCGCCGCCGAGGGAGCTCAGCCAGACCCTGCGGCGGCTGTCCTCACCGAACGAGGTGACTCGGGAAACCGGCAGGCCGAGGCCCTCCACCGGGCCGGCCCCGTCCGGTGCGAGTCGTGTTCCCAGCAGGTCGCTTCGGCAGTAGTCGGCAAAGATGTAACGGCCGTCCAGACTCGTGAGGCGCCGGTCGCGGACCACCAGTCCCCCGATGATCGAGCAGTTCGGGGGGTGGGGCAGGGACAGAACGGGATCGGTGCGATCGGGCAGTTCAGGGTTTCCGCCGACGAGGGAGGAGCCCTCGTGGTTTCGCCAGCCGAAGTTGGCCCCCAGGGCGTCGGCGACCGTCGGGTAGTTGACCTCCTCGAAATCTTCCTGGCCCACGTCGGCTATGGCCATCCGGGTCGGTTCACCGGACCTCTTGACGAAGGACCACCGGAACGGGTTCCGCAGGCCGATCGCGAAGATCTCGTCCCGGCCGGCCCTTCCGACGAAGGGATTGGTCGGGGGGACCGAGTAGGGCTGCCCCTCTGCCCGACGGGGATCGATGCGAACCATCTTGCCGAGCAAAGACTCGGGGTTCTGGGCGTTGTTCTCGGGATCATTCCCGCTGCCACCATCCCCGGTACCGAAGAAGAGGTTATCGCCGAGGAAATGCATCTGGCCGCCGTAGTGATTGTCGTAATCGGGGTGGGGGATCCGGATGACCTGTCGGCGGTAGGAGGGAGAGGCAACCAGGGTGCTCTGGCGGCGGCGCTCCTCGATGACGATGTCTCCGTCGGGGGCCGAGTAGTAGATGTAGAACCGGTTGGTTTCGCGGTAGTCACCGGGGAAGGCGATCGAGAGCAGGCCCATCTCACCGCCGGCCTGGATCCTCGAGCTGACGTTGAGGAAGGGTTTGGACACCTTCCTGCCTCGACGGATCACCATCACGCGCCCGGGCTGCTCGACGACGAACATCAGGTCGGGGAATCCCGGGGCAGACTTGACCTCCACCGGCTGGTCGAAGTTGGCCAGCTTCACCAAACGGGCAGCGGCGTTCGCTCGAGTGGTGGAATCACCGCCGGTCGATCCGGTGTCGGGACCGGTCTCGGCCCCGGCACAGGCCGCCAGGGAGAGCGACCCCAGGCAGGCCAGCACCAGGCCGGTTGTCAGGTGACGACTGAGGGCACCGGCCCTGTGATCAATCGGAATCTTCCTCTTCCAGTTCAAGTTGAGTCTGCTGTTCAGGTGTAAGGGGGACCACCCGACCGTTCTCATCCACCCTGGTCAGGAGCGGCCGGTTTTCGACTTCCACCTCCAACAACCCCTCCGGAGTCTCGCCGTTGCGGTTGACCGCCTTCTCCCCGGGCGCCAGACCGGCTGCCATCTCCCATCCGAGTTCGTAATCGCCCGGCTGAACCGCAACGAGCCTCCAGACCATCTCGGCCGTCTCACCCGGCTCGACCTCACCGAAATTAAACGTACGGCGGTTGGAGGTATTCGTGCCGCCCCGACCAACCGTTCCGGCAAGCTTGGGATAGCCCTCCTCGATCACCCAGATCGGCCGCTGACCCTGGGCGACGCCCGGTTGGCGGTTTCGATAGGCGAAGGCGAGGGTCGAATCCCGGCCGGGAAGATCGATCGTGACGGCCAGGCCCGGAATGGTCTTTTCGCCGGTGTTCTTCGCGTCGATCGTCAGCTCGTAGGTCTTGCCGACCCGCTGGTCCTCTTCGAAATCGACTTCGGTCACGTCCACCGGGTACTTGCCCGGCCGGGCGTCCGGGAACTGATTCCGGTCTTCTGAGCCGAGGCAGCCGGACAGTGTCAGGCAGCCAAGGGCCACGGCCAGGAGGGTGCCCGAGGTCAGTCCGGTTTTTCGGATGCTCCCCGGCAAATCGATCGCAACATACCACGCGGTAACCCTGTGCCACGCGGGCCGGTCGATCCCTTAGACTCACCGTCAGAGGGTGGGCAGGACGGACTTTTTCCCAGAGCCCCGAGGAGAGATGGTAAGAGCAGCTGCAGACAGGGCCTTCGCGCCGGCTAGGAGCTTCTTCACCGAGATCGGTGAGATGATCATCCTGACTGGTCAGACGATCGCCTCTGCGATACGGGCTCCGTACCCGTACGGCAACGAATTCATCGGACAGTTCCTGTTCGCGCTGCAGCTGACCTGGTTCCCCCTCCTGATCTCGACGGTCGCTTTCGGTTTCGGTGCGCCGGGACTCCAGGCCGCCAACTTCCTCTCGCTTTTCGGGGCACTCGATCGCCTCGGTGGCTTCTTCGTGCTGGCCTCGATCCGGGAGTTCGCCCCGTTCGTGACCGCCGTCGTCGTGGCCGGTGTCGCCGGTACGGCGATCACCGCCGACCTCGGGGCCCGCAAGATCAGGGAGGAGCTCGATGCCCTCCAGGTTCTCGGAGTCGACCCGATCAAGAACCTGGTCGTGCCGCGATTCCTTGCCTTGATGCTGATCACCGGCCTGCTCGACATCTTCGCCCTGCTCTTCGGCATCGCCGGCGGAATCGGGGCCGAGCTCCTGTACCGACAGCCATTAGGTGGCTTCTTCGGGACCCTGTTCGCCAATGCCTCGACCCTCGAGTTGGCTGCTTCGGTCCTCAAATGCACGCTTTTCGGGGCGATCATCTCGATCGTCTGCTGTTACAAGGGGATGACCGCCAGTGGCGGTGCGGCCGGCGTGGGCCGGGCCGTCAACGAGGCCGTGGTCATCTCCCTGCTCGGCGTGTTCGCGTTCAACTACGTGTTCACCCAGACCCTGTTGGCAACCAACCCGTCGCTGCAGACGATCAAGTAATGGGATCCGGCTGGCTGACAGTTCCGCGTGACTGGTTCGAGTCCCTCGGTGAGATCACGAGGTTCTGCGGCATGGTCATGGGGCAGGTCTATTCGGGCCGGGTACTGAGGTACTTCGGGGAGGCGCTGCGACAGGCCGGCATCCTCATCCTCGGCTCGACTGCCGTGATCTTCGGCCTCGTTTTCACGATCGGCCTGACCTGTGGCGTCGAAGGCGCCTACTTCAACCGGTCGGTCGGCGCGCCGGCCTACGCCGGGGTGTTCGCCGCCTGGTGCGACCTTCGTGAGGCCATCCCGTACGCCTTCGGTTACATGATGTCGGCCAAGGTCGGCACCGGGATCGTCGCCGAGCTCGGTGCGATGCGGATATCGGATGAGATCGACGCCCTCGAAGTGATGGGTGTGCCGCCGGTCACCTTCCTCGCGGCGACCCGGTTGCTCGGCGCCTGGATGACCCTTCCCTTCATGTACATCGCGGCGATCGGGGTCGGCTACATCGCCTCTTACCTCGTCGTCGTCGAACAGATCGGTGACGTCTCGGCCGGCGGCTACTTATTGATCTTCTGGATGTTCCAGAACCCCGGTGACGTCCTGTTCTCCCTGATCAAGGCGATGACCATGGCCACCGCGATAGTCCTGGTCGGCTGCTACTACGGATATACGGCATCGGGGGGACCGGTCGGGGTCGGTACTGCCACTGCCAAATCGATGGTCCTTAACATTATCCTTGTCCATATCATCGGAATGATCGGGACGCTCGTGTTCTGGGGTGCCAACCCCCGGGCGCCGATCGGAGGTTGAGAGAGGCCGTGAGCGCAGAGGAAAAAGAGGGTGGCATGGAGGAACCGCTGGACGGCGAATTCTCGCCTGATGTCGAGCGTGCGGTCGAAGACACCGGGCTAGCAGACACCGCCGCCGAGATCGAGCTGGATGACGAGGAGCAGGCGGCCGATATCCGGGTGACCGAGGAACCGGCGCCCGACGAAGCCGTGGGAGAGCAGTTCGTCGCTTCTGATGGAGCGGTTCTCGGGCGCGACTTCGTGATCCCGGGCGTGGGTCCGGGGGATACCGAGCCCTACCGGTGGCACACCGGCGTCAAGCGTGACCACGGCGGTGTCGACGCGATCGAGGTGATCAACCTGGTCAAGCAGTTCGGCCGCACCCGGATCCTCAACGGCCTCAACCTCGGCCTGCCCGATGACCAGATATCGATGGTCCTCGGTCCGTCCGGGACCGGCAAGAGCGTCCTGATCAAGCACATCGTCGGCCTGCTCTACCCCGACTCGGGCGACGTCCTGGTCAAGGGCGAGTCGATTCCCGCCCTGAGTGACGACGAGCTTTTCGAGATCCGCAAGAAGTTCGGTCTGCTGTTCCAGGACGGGGCGCTGTTCGGCTCGATGAACATCTACGACAACGTGGCCTTCCCGCTCCGCCAGCACACCGACAAGGGCGAGGAGGAGATCGAGTCGATAGTCACCCGTCGCCTGAAGGAGGTCGGACTCGGCGAATCCCACTACAAGATGCCGAACGAGCTCTCGGGCGGAATGAGGAAGCGGGCCGGCTTCGCCCGTGCCCTCGTACTCGACCCCGAGATCGTGATGTTCGACGAGCCCGATTCCGGACTCGATCCCGTCCGTACGGCCCTGCTCTGCGAACTGATCAAGGAAGTCCATGCCGAAAACGGCGGCTGTTACCTGGTGATCAGCCACGATCTGAACACCGCCCGCCGGATCGCTGACTTCATCGCGGTGCTCTGGAAGGGCCGGATCGTCGAAAGCGGACCGAAGGACGAGCTGTTCGAATCCGACAACGAGTTCGTCCACCAGTTCCTCGGAGCCGACGTGACCGGCCCGCTCTCGATGGATTGACCCCGGTCGGTCCAATCGGCCGCACGGCCGGCGCGATCGCCCGGCGGCCCTGGCTACCACTGGTCCTTCTCGCGTTGGCCTTCTTCGCCTCGGCCTACGCCCTCGCAGGGATGAGGGTCCAACCCGTCACCGAGGCCCTGTTCGATCGTGAAACGCCCGCCTGGGCGGCTACCGAGCGCTCCGAGGAGGCCTTCGGTGGGGATCCCCTGGTGGTCGTGGCCGAGGGGAATCTCAATCGCACCCTGGCACCCCAGTCACTCGAGCGGCTCTCGGTGCTGGAAACCTGTCTCTCCGGTGTCATCCGGCGCGGTCGGGGCGATCTGTTCGAGCTGTGTCGGCAGATCAGTGAACTCGAGCCGGTCGAGGTCTTCGTCGGGCCGGCGACCTTCCTCGGCCGTGCCGTGGCCGGTATCGGAGGCGTCTATGACCAGCAGCTGGAGCGGCTTCGCTCCCTGCCCAGGAATCCCGAACAGGCTGCCGAGCGGCGTCAGATACTGAGCCAGATCGTCGCGGTCGCTGCCCGCTATGGCCTGACCGAGCGGCCGAGCCTCGAGGATGAAACCTTCATCAACCGGGTCGTGTTCGGCTCGGGTGGGACCCGGTCGGGACCCAAGCCACGGCTGGCCTACCTGTTCCCCAGCCCGGAATCGGCCCAGATCGTCATCAGGCCACGTGCCGGCCTGAGCGAAGCCGAAGAGCAGCGCTTCGTCCGTCTGGTCAGAGAGGTCGCCGACCACCCCGACACGCAGATCGACGGAGTCGAGTACCTGGTGACCGGCTCCCCGGCGGTGTTTGCCGAGCTCGACGGGGCGATTCGGGCCGGAGTCCTGGTCGTCGTACTGGTCGCACTGATCCTGATGTCGATCGCTTTGATCCTCGCCTTCGGCTCGGCCCTGAGGCTGTTGCCCCTGTTGTCGGCAGTGGTCTCGGTGGTTATCTGTTTCGGGCTGCTGCGCCTCGCCGGGGGACAGCTCTCACTGGCGGCGCTCGGTGCGGCACCGATCCTGGTCGGACTCGCGGTCGACTACGCGGTCCAGCTCCAGGCGCGGTACGACGAGATGCCGGACTCACTCGGAAAGATCGAGGCCGCAGTCAGGTCGGCTGACCTGAGCGTCCCGATGATCCTCACTGCCTGCCTGTCCACTGCGGCCGGGTTTGCCTCGCTCTTTCTCACTGATTTTCCCCTGGTGGCCGAGTTCGGCCTGCTGCTGGGAGCAGGGCTGGTTGTCGCGTTGGTGGTCTGTTTCGTCCTTGCCTTTTCCCTGCTGGCCATCAGGGGGCAGGCCCCGGCCTCCAGCCCGTGGGCACTCGAGTGGCTTCCCCGCGCCGGAGTGTCAGATCTGGTCAGGCGCTTCGGCAGCCTGTCCTCGAGGGCGCCATGGCGAATCCTCGCCGTGGGCATAGTGGTGGCGGCGGCCGGCTGGCTGGCCAGCACCGGGACTCGCTCGGCAACCGACATCGGGGAACTCCTGCCGGCTCGTGACGGGGCAGTGAAGGAGCAGCAGCAGGCCGAGAGGGTCACAGGGCAGACTGGCGAGGTAGATCTCCTGGTGCGCGGTCCGGACGTGACCCGACCGGAGGCAGTCGCCTGGCTCGATCGGATCAGGACGAAGATCCTCGAGCGGGCCGGTTATCTCGGGGAAGTGCCCAGCTGCGATGGTGCCGATCTCTGTCCCGGCCCCTCGATCCCCGACTTCATTCCGGCTTCGGATGGCGGGCTGGATCGCCAGGCCGTCCGGGCCGGTCTGCGGAGCCTCTCATCTGAGGATCGCAAGGCGATCGTCGCCGGTGGCCGGGTCGGCGACGCCCCGGTTCGAGAGACCAGGGTGCCATTTTCGGTCCGATCTTCCTCGGTCGAGGGGCAGGCCGAGGCAATCGCGGTGATCCGTGAGACGTTGGAGGAGGACCGGCAGGCCGGCCGGATCCCTGATGGTTTCCGGGCCGAAGTGGCCGGGTTACCGGTGGTCATCTCGGAGTCACTCGAGACCCTGGCTGACGCCCGGTACCTGTTGATCCTGGTGGCCTTCGTCGCGATCGCGATCGTGTTGTTGATCGCCTTTCGTTCCGGCCGCAGGACGGTGCTCGCCCTGGCCCCGATACCGATTGCCGTCGGTTGGTCATCCCTGGCGACGGCCTTCATCGGCCTGCCACTCAACCCGCTTTCGGTCGTCCTCGCGGTCATGGTCATCGCGATCACTGCCGAGTTCAGCGTCATCCTCTCCTCTCGCTACCTGCAGGAACGCCAGGCTGGCCGGGACGTGCGCTCGGCCCTTTCCACCACCTACGGTCGGACCGGTGTGGCCGTTGCCGCATCTGGAATCACGGCCATCGCCGGATTCGCGGCCCTCGGGGCGAGTGACGTCGGGATCCTCCGTGAGTTCGGCCTGATCGCCGTGATCGACCTCGGTATAGCCCTGGCCGGTATCGCCCTCTTCCTGCCGGCCGTCCTCGTCCTGGGTGACAGGCAGCCGTGACCCATCCCCGTGAGAAACCGGACTACGGGATGGGCCGCACGGCCTACACCGCACTGGTCGGTGTCCTGTTGGCCGGGGCCGTGATCATCCTCGTCATCAACCTGCTGAGCGATCGCGAGTCCGGCACGGTCGGACTGGGCGAGATCGGCATAGGCGAGAGGGTCAAACCTTTCGCGGTCCCGGAAGCGAGATCGGAACTGGAAGGTGACGCCAACGACGATCCCGACCGGGCCTGTCAGGTCGAAGAGGAGGGCGCCATCCGAATCTGTGACTACTTCGGGGAGCCGCTCATCATGTATTTCTGGTTCACCAGGGGTGCCTCGGAATGCATCGACCAACACGGCGTCTTCGATCGAGTTGCCCGGCGGTTCGAGGGGCGGGTAGGGGCGCTCTCGGTCAACGTGAGAGATGACCGGGACCGGGTCAGGGAGTTGATCGCCAAACGGGACTGGTCGGTCACGGTCGGCCACGATCGCGATGGGGCCGTCTCCAACCTCTACCGGGTCGGCGGTTGCCCGACCTTCCTGTTCATCGACTCAGACGGGCGCCTGATCAGGGCCGAGGTCGGTCGCACCACCTACCAACGGCTGAGTGCCCAGGTACGCTCCTTTCTCAATGGGACGGGAAAAGATGGGACGGGAAAAGAAAAAGAAGGGCCGCCCGGCCGATAGCAGGCCCCCGGCGCCCTGGGGAAAGTTTCCCCTGGTCGAGCTCGCCGTCCTGGCCGGACTGGTGCTGATCGTGCTCGGTCTGATCACCGGGAGCCCCACCCAGTTGCTGCTCGGGTTGATGATCGGTTCGGTAGGGGGGCTGGAGATATCGCTGCGCGAGCACTTCTCGGGGTACCGGTCCCACACCACCCTGCTGGCCGCAGTCGGTTTCGTCCTGGTGGCCGGGGTCTGCTTCCTCGGTTTCGGCTTGGCCTTCTGGACTTCCCTGATCTTCGGGGCCGCGGCCTTCGCAGGCCTGCTCCTCCTGCTCTGGAAGGCCTTTCAGAGGGCTTCCGGGGGCCTCAGCTACAAGCTTCGCTAGGGGATCGGGCGCCCCCCGCTGCCCTACTTCGGAAGGCGGGAGACCAGCAGTGAACGTTGGCGCTCGGTAAGGGACTCGATCCGCTTGTTCTCACCGAGGGAGAGCGACGCCAGGAGCTTGCGCGTGCGGGTCCGGCCCCAGCGTGGCTGGCTCCTCAGTAGTTCGGCAAGGGTCATCGTCTCGGTCTCCCAGGGACTCTCCTGGATCACGTCTGCCACCGACACCTCACCCCGGGCGATGGAACGCTTGAGCGCCGCCCTGGCCAGCCTGACCTGGTTGGCTCTCTCGAGAGCTCGCAAGTGCTGGGGAGCATCACCGTCACCGGAAACTTCGGACGTCGAAACTGCGGCAGCGGCTCTCTCCACGCGAGGATCTCCCTTCGAGGGTAGGTAAAGAATTTTTGGTCGGTTCGGGGTCCTGGCCTTGAGCTGTGGCGGCCGGCTGACCCTGATCGAGTCTGCTCCGCCCGGGCGCTCCCCGTATGGATGAAACTAGACGCGAGGCTAGCGGCCGTCAACCGGGGCGACGGTTCGTTTTTCGCTAAGAGCAGTAACTTTTTTCACGGGCTGCCGAGGCGACCGTCGAGTGTCCCGAAGCTCCGGGTGACTCAGTCGCGCAGACCGTCGAAGTCGGCGGTCACCCGGTCGAAGATCTCGAGCGCCCGGTCGAGCTGCTGCCGGTCATGGGTGGCCATCAACGAGGTTCTCAGCAGTGCCCCGCCGTGGGGCACTGCCGGATGGATCGCGACGTTGGTGTAGAGGCCGGCGTCGAACAGTGCCTTCCAGAGCAGTACCGCCTTCCAGTCATCCCCGACCACGACAGGCACCACCGGTGTAGTCGCCACGGTGCCGTCTGGCAGTTCACCGGGCTCGACGACCCGGAGGCCGAGGGCCGAGAGGCCTTCCCTTAGGTAATCGGCATTGGCCAGCAGGCGGGCGAACAGATCGGGGCCTTCGGCCCGGATGATCCTCAGCGACTCGAGTGCTGCGCCGACTGCGGCCGGGACTCCGGAAGCGCTGAAGATGAAGGACCTCGAGGAAATCCGCATGTAGTCGATCACCTCACGGTCTCCCGCGATGAAGCCCCCGCATGAGGCGAGGCTCTTTGAGAAAGTCCCCATCCGGAGGTCGACCTCGTCTTCGACGCCGAACAGTTCGGAGGCGCCTGCCCCCCTCGCCCCGAGTACGCCGACGCCGTGAGCCTCGTCGACCATCAGCCTGGCCCCGTAGGCCGAGGCAAGCTCGGTTATCCGGGGCAGGTCCGGCACGTCACCTTCCATCGAGTAGACCCCGTCGACGACCACCAGGACGCCCCCGCCGTCACCCTGGGCGCGATCCAGCATCTTCTCGAGCTTGTCCATCTGGTTGTGCCGAAACGGCCGTAGCTTCGCCCCGGACAGTCGGCAGCCGTCGAGGATCGACGCGTGGTCACCCGAATCGCAGATGACCGTGTCGGACGGTCCGAGGATCGCCTGCAGGCAACCGAGGTTGGACTGGTACCCGGTCGAGAAGACGATCGTCGATTCCGTTCCCATCCACTCGGCCAGTTCCTCCTCGAGCCGGACATGCAGCGGGGTCGTTCCGTTCAGCAGGCGGGAGCCGGTCACTCCGGTCCCGTATTCCTCCAGCGCCCGGGCAGCAGCCTGCTTGACCCGGTCGTCGCCGGTCAGGCCGAGGTAGTTGTTGGAGCCGAGCATGATCGTCTCGCGCCCCTCCATCTCGACCACTGGCCCGGCCTGTGAGGTGAGCAGCCGAAAGTACGGGTTGAGGTCAGCCGCATCGGCTGCCTCCAACTGTTCACGCCGGTCATGGTCGCGGACCTTTTCGAAGAGGTCGATCGGGGCTACCCCGGTATTCGCCATGCCGCAAGTTTCGCAAATCACGAGGAAGGTGACGGGTCACTGCCATAATCTGGGCTCTCGCCTCCGACTGTTTTCGACTATCAGCGGATTTCCGGCCGGGTGGCCAACCGCACGACCGCCCGGCCCAGTCACAGCGTGGACCGGGATTACCGGGCGGTCCGGGGCGACTGTTCAAGACGGACATGGGATCACACTGAAAGACCAAACGGACAACGGCATAGAGGTGGAGGGGCTGGTCAAGCAGTTCAAGGACGGCCCCAGGGCGGTCGACGGGATCGACCTGGTAGTCCGCCCCGGGGAGATCTACGGCTTCCTCGGACCGAACGGTGCCGGGAAGTCGACCACGGTCTTGATGCTGACCACGCTGCTGCCCCCTACTTCGGGGATTGCCAGGGTTGCCGGATTCGACGTCGTTCGTCAGGGACCCGAGGTCAGGTCGGTCATCGGGGCGGCCCTCCAGGAAGCTGCCCTGGACCCGCACCTGACCGGCAGTGAGCACATGCGACTCCAGACCGCCCTGCAGGGCCTGCCCCATGCAGACCGTGAGTCCCGGGGGAAGGAACTGATCGAACGGGTCGGCCTCGAGGAGGCCGCAGACCGGAAGGTTGGCGGTTACTCGGGCGGGATGAAGCGGAGGCTCGACCTCGCCCTCTCCCTGGTCCACTGGCCCCGGGTGCTCTTTCTGGACGAACCGACTACCGGGCTCGACCCGCAGAGTCGGTCTGCCCTCTGGGAAGAGGTCGAGCGGCTGTCCGGGGAGGAAGGAGTGACCGTGTTCCTGACTACCCAGTACCTGGAGGAGGCCGACCATCTGGCGAACCGGGTCGGGATCATCGATTCGGGCCGGATCGTTGCCGAGGGGACCCCGGCTGAGCTGAAGAGCGAGATCGGCAGGCCCAGTGTCGTGGTGGCCCCGTCCGACCCCGGGAAGCTGGAGGAGACGGCGGTAGTGCTCGAGGAATTTGGAAAAAGGCTCCCGGCCGGGAAGGGGGCGGTGGAGGTCCGGCTCGACCGGGGGGTCGACGAACTCGGGGCGATCGTCCGGGCGCTCGATGCAGCCGGCATCGGCCTGGCCAGCCTCGTCCTGAACGAACCGACCCTGGACGACGTCTTCCTGGCCAAGACCGGCCACCATCTGGAGGGTGAGGCGCTGCCGGGCGAAGACGGTGCGGCGGAGGACGAATGAGCGGAGCGAGCGCAACGATCGGCTCCGAGGCCGTCCTCGGACTCCAGATCCGGGCCCTGGCAACCCGCTCGGTCCTCCGAATGATCAGGTCGCCGGCGACCCTCGTTCCGACCCTCGTCTTCCCGATCTTCCTGCTGGCCGTCAACGTCGGCGGACTCGACTCGGCGACCGAGCTCCCCGGATTCCCGACCGACTCCTACCTCACCTTCGCGCTCGCCTTTACCTTCATCCAGTCGGCGATCTTCTCCACGATGAATGCGGGCCAGGCCGTCTCCCAGGACATCGAGAATGGATTCTTCGATCGTCTTGCCCTGACCCCGATGCGCCCGTCGGCCCTGATGGTCGGCCAGCTGACCGGACTTGCCCTGTTGGGGGTATTCCAGGCCTTCCTCTACCTGACGATCGGGTTGGTCTTCGGCGCCGACTTCTCGGCCGGTCCGGCCGGGGTCGCCGTACTCCTCCTCCTGGTCATCATCATCTCCCTCGGCTTTGGGGGGATAGGGCTGATCATGGCGCTGAAGACGGGGTCCAGCGAGGCGGTCCAGGGGATGTTCCCGCTGATGTTCGTCCTGCTCTTCTTCAGCTCGATGGCCCTGCCCCGCAACCTGATCGAGACGACCTGGTTTCGCACCATTACCGACCTGAACCCGGTCAGCTACCTGATCGAGGCGCTCCGGTCCCTGATGATCACTGGCTGGGACCCGCCGGTGCTGGTTGCCGGATTCGCGATCGCGATCGTCCTCGCCGTCATCACGATCTCGATCGCCGCAAAGCTGCTCTCGGGGAGGATGGACAGGTGATCAAGACCACCGAGGCGGGCCCGGCCCGGTACCTCTCGGCGGCCTGGGGCGTCGCCTGGCGGTACCTGCACAACCTCTACTCCCGACCGTCGATGTTCATTCCTTCGCTTGTCTTCCCGCTGTTCTTCCTGGCCGCTTTCGCAGGAGGCCTCTCGGTGGTGGGGGATGCCCCGAACTTCGATTACTACGACTTCACGGCCTTCCAGTTCTGCTTCATCCTGATCCAGGCCTCGACCCTGGCCGGGGTGTTCGCCGGGTTCTCGATAGCCGGTGACTTCGAGATGGGAATGGGCAGGCGCATCATGTTGGCGACCCGTCGCCGCAGCTCGATCGTCCTCGGCTACGGGATCGGGGCGGCTTCGAGACTGATCGTCACCTGGACGATCGTTACCGGGGTGGCCCTGGCGGGCGGGATGCAGATCGCCGGAGGTGGATTCGACCTCGCCGGCATCTACGGGATCGCCCTGCTCTCGAATGTTGCCGCGCTGCTCTTCTCGGCGGGGATCGCCCTCAGGTTCCGGTCTCTCTCGGCAGGACCGCTGATGCAGCTACCGGTTTTCATCATCCTCTTCCTCGCACCGGTCTACGTACCGAAGGAGCTCTTGACCGGATGGATCGAGCCCGTGGCCACCGTTAACCCGATCACCGCCCTGCTGAACGCGGCGAGGAGCCTGATGGCCGGCGAGCCAACCGGGGTCCTGACCGCCTACCTGGTTGTCTTCGGGCTGATCGCCCTGATGGCGGTCTGGGCTATTTCGGGGATGAGGAAGGCCGAAGTCGCGGGCTGATGCCGGTCCGTCGGGCATCAGGCCGCTGATAGGTTGCGGCGATGGGTGAGCTGAAGGTACGACCGGTCGAGAGCCGGCGAGATCTCAAGCGCTTCGTCCGGGTCCCCTTCGATGTCCATCGCGACAGCCCGAACTGGGTCCCGCCGTTGATCAGGGAGCGGATGGAGTTCCTCGACCGGTCGAAGAACCCGTACTTCGGTCACGCCGAGGTAGAGCTCTTCCTCGCCGAGCGGGACGGTGAGCCGGTCGGCCGGATGAGCGCCCAGATCGACTCGAACTGGGACTCCTATCGCGGTGGCAACGACGGCCAGTTCGGCTTCTTCGAGTGCCGGGAGGACCAGGAAGCGGCCGAGGCCCTCTTCGATGCCGCGATGGGGTGGCTAGCCGATCGTGGCAGGGAACGCGCCTTCGGGCCGATGGACTTCACCACCAATGACGAGCTCGGGATAATGATCGAGGGGTTCGATCACCGGCCGGTGATCCTCGAGCCCTGGCACCCGCCGTATTACGCCGAGATGTTCGAGAAGGCCGGCTTCCGGAAGGCGATCGACCTCTGGATGTGGCACCTCGAGATGGGCAAGTTGAAGGACGGCCTCAAGTTTCACCCGGGCATCCATGAGGCGGCCCAGAAGAGCCTCGACGAGAACGGGATCACGATCAGGAGCATGCGCCGCTCCGACATGGCTGCCGAGATCGCCCGGTTTCATGAGGTCTACAACGAGGCCTGGGGCGACAACTGGGGTTTTGTCCCGCTCGACCCCGACGAGGTCGAGTTCCACGCCAAGCTACTCAAGGTGGTCCTCGATGAGGACTGGGCGATGATCGCCGAGAAGGAGGATGGCGAGGTGGTCGGTGCGGCACTGACGCTGCCGGACATCAACCAGGTGCTGCCGAAGATGAAGGGGCATCTGTTGCCGTTCGGCTGGCTCCGCTTCCTCCTCGGGAAAAGGAAGATCGACACTGTCCGAATCCTGGCCCTCGGGGTGAAGAAGGACTACCAGCAGACCGGGGTCGCAGCAGCCCTCTACGTAAGACACATGGAGACGACCGACCCAGACGGCGTGATGAAGGGCGAGGCCGGCTGGATCCTCGAGACCAACGAGCCGATGAACCGCGCCCTGGAGGGGATGGGGGGCAAGGTCAACAAGAAGTTCCGTATTTACGAGAAAGCGCTCGGCTGACCGGGACCTCGACGGTAAGGTGGAATCCGTGGAAGAAGAGGAGCTAGAGGGCGAGCTGGTCTCGGAAGAGGACGCCGAAGGACAGACCTATGACGACGTGCGGGCGCTGCCCCATGAGGTCGAACCCCCCGGCTCCTCGATGGCTCCGGCCATTCGAAACGAGGTGACCACCGCCGCCCTGGCCGTTGCCGGTGGGGCACTGGCGGGTGCCGCGACGGTCGCGGCAGTCAGAGCAGTGGGTGGCGGCTCGAAGAAGAGGAAGGGACGCCGGCGGCGGTTGTCCCGTCGGAACCGCCCGGGAAGCGTCGTGGCCAGCCGTTCATTCCTGGTCGACGTCCACGTGCTCGACAACTAGCTGCCGGGCCGGAACTTCAGGCGCCCTCGAGGCAGCGGCCGGGCAGGAAGTCGTTGTCGATCGCCGCTACGGCCGAGAGGCGTGACTCCAGCAACTCGTTGTCGACCATCCAGTCGATGAAGGTCTGCCACTTGACCGAGTTGAGGTAGCCGAAGGGCTCGGCAGAGTTCGTTGCGGCCAGGAGGGGGAGGGTGACCCTCATCTGGGCAGCGGTCTGGCGAGGTTCGAGGGCCGGATTGGCGCCCAGGACCAGGTCGGTGGCAAGGTTGGGGCGCCGCTCGGCCTCGGCCGTTGCCCTGGAAAGGGCTCCGAGGAACAGGCAGATGCTCTCGGGATCCTCCTCCAGGCGTTTGCGGTTGGCGATGAGGACCAGCTCATCGTAGGAAGGCACTCCGAGCCGGTTGACCGGATTGATCACCGGCCGTTTCCGGTTCAGCTTGAGGTTGACCCCTTCGATGTTCCAGAAGGGCCCCAGGGTGGCCTTCGCCTTGCCGCTGAGGATCGAGGGGAGCAGGCTCTGCCCGACCGAGACGGTCCTCACATCGGACTCGGTCAAACCTGCCCGGGCGAGGATGGTCCGCAGGTAGGCCTTCTGGTACGGAATGCCGGCCGTGCTGATCACCTTGCCCTTGAGGTCCCTGACCCGCTTGATCCCGGACTTCTCCAGCCAGATCATCGAGGTGAGCGGGCGGCCCACCAGGGAGGCAATGGCGACCGCTTCGCTCCCACGGGCACGGGCCAACAGGACTTCCGGTTGGTAGGAGATCGCAAGGTCGACCTCGCCGCTCTCGACCAGTTTCAGCGGCAGGGCCGGGTCGGTAGGTTCATCGAGCTGGACATCGAGGCCGGCAGACTCGAACAGACCCTCATCGCGGGCGAAGATCAGTCCGGCATGATCGGGGTTGGCGTACCAATCGAGGGCGACCCTGACCTCGGTCCGGTCACCGTCGGTCGCAGCTCCCGGCCCGCCTTCCTTGGTCCCGCAGGCCGTGACAGTCACGGTCAGGGCGACCAGCGCAGCGAAGAGGGACGGAAGAAGGAGCCTGTGTGGTCGGGTACGGGAGGACACGCCGGACCAGATTAGCGCCAAGTGACGACCCTGCGTTCCAGCAGGGCGATGGCTCCGAACAACAGGATTGCCATCACCGAGAGGATCGCGACAGAGGCGAACAGCCGGTCGGTTAGGAGCTGTGCGTTGTCCTGGAGCATCAGGTACCCGAGCCCCTGGCTGGCACCGGCCCACTCACCGAAGACGGCCCCGATGACTGCGACCGCCACGGCTATTCGGGCTCCGCTCATCAGGTAGGGAAGGGCGGTCGGGGCCTCGACCCGCGTCAGGATCTCGGTTCGACCGGCGTAGAGCGTCTGCATCATCTTGATCTGCTCACGGTCGACCGAGCGGAGCCCGTCGAGGGTGTTGACTGCGATCGGGAAGAAGCAGATCAGGGCTATCACGGCAAGCTTCGGTCCGATCCCGTAGCCGAACCAGACGACCAGGATCGGGGCGATCACGATGATCGGGATTGCCTGGGAGGCGACCACCAGGGGGTAGGCCGCCTGCCTGATGACCGGAACGAGATGGAAAGCCACTGCCGATCCCACTCCGAGCAGGAGGGCGATCAGGAATCCGATCACCACCTCGGACAGGGTTACGAGGGCGTTCTCGGCCAGCAGCGAACGGTCTTCCCAGAGGACTGTGGCGATCTCTGACGGCGCCGGCACGAGGAAACCGTCGAGTCCGAGCAGCCCGGCCAGCAGGCCGGTTTCGGCGGCCACCTGCCAGGCGACCAGCAGTAACGCGAGCAGGAAAACCGGAGCCAGCCAGCTCGAGGTTCCTCTTTTTTCTGGAGGGCCCGGACTCATGGATTCAGGTCCCTGCGGGAGTCCCCGAGGAATCCAGGAGGGAGAGGAGTCGTTCCCGGGTTCGAATCAGGTCGGGGTCGGTCAGGACGGCAGCCCGGGAGGCGCCGCTCGGCCTGACCGCCTCGAGGTCCTCCACCACCCGGGACGGTCTGGGCGAGAGCAGCAGCATTCGGTCGCCGAGGTAGAGGGCCTCCTCCAGATCATGGGTGACCAGGATGACTGTTCGCTGGCGGGTTTCGAGGATCGGCCGGAGCCATTCCTGCAGCTCGGCCCGGGTGATCGCATCGAGCGCGGCGAACGGTTCATCGAGCAAGAGAACGGGCTTGTCGGAGAGAAAGGTCCTCAAGAAGGCGACCCGCTGTCTCATCCCTCCCGAGAGCTCGTTCGGCCGGGCCGATTCGAATCCGGCCAGTCCGAGGTCAGCAAACGGTCCCCGGGCACGATCCCGCGCGGCGTCTTTTCGCTCGCCACGATTCAGCAGGGAAAGCGCCGCGTTGTCGAGGGCCGAGTACCACGGGAGAAGGCAGTCGACCTGGGGCATGTACGCACACCGGGCCAGACGGTCCTCACGCGACCCGAGGCCGTCGATCTCGATTTCGCCCTCGGTCGGTTCGGTGAGGCCGGCAATGAGCTCCAGCAGGGTCGACTTGCCACAGCCCGAGGGGCCGACCACCGCCAGGACTTCGCCCGGCTCGACCGTCAGGTCGACATCGGCGATGACCTCGAGGTCACCGAAGGAGTGGCCCACTCCCTGCCCGGTCACGGTCGCTGCCATCACGGCCGGAGTCTAGGCCAACGGTGGCTGCCTGCTCCGGGCGGCAGTCGGTCGGCGCCTGATGGTTTACTGGGCCGGTGCGGGTATCTGCCAAAGCCGACTACGCAGTTCGTGCAGCAGCCGAACTGGCAGCGGCACCGGAGGGCCCGGTCAA
>JBBAUQ010000010.1:0-1449 GCA_040398125.1 Solirubrobacterales bacterium
CACGGCACCTCCCTGGGTGGGCTGATCGTCGATTCAGGCAACTTCGACTGGGCGGCCAACGCCGATCGCTTCCCCGGCCTGACCCAGCCCGATCCCTCCTACCACGGGGTCGTCTGGACCGACGCACTCGGACCGGCCGCCTATGTCGGCCGGGCCCGGACCGTGCTGCTCAGGAACACCGGCGCAGCACTCTCGCCGTTCAACGCCTTCCTGTTGCTGCAGGGCATTGAGACCCTGCCGCTCCGGATGGAGCGCCACAGCGAGAACGCGCTGGCCGTAGCCGAGTTCCTCGAGGGCCATGAAGGAGTCGCCTGGGTCGATTACCCGGGGCTGCCCAGCTCCGACTACGCCGACGTCGCCGAGCGGGTCCTGACCGGTGGCAACGGTGCTCTGGTGGCATTCGGGATCGAGGGCGGGCGTGAAGCCGGTCGCAAGTTCATCGATTCGCTCGAGCTGTTCTCCCACCTGGCCAACATCGGTGATGCGAAGTCCCTGGCGATCCATCCGGCAACGACCACCCACTCCCAGCTCGATGAGGGCGAGCTCGCCGATGCCGGGGTGACCGAGGACATGGTTCGGCTCTCGGTCGGGATCGAGAACATCGACGACCTCAAGGCAGACATCGAGCAGGCCCTCGCCAAGGCCCGGTGAGGCTTGCCCCCGGCTGACGGAGTCGGCCTCGTAGAGACGAAGAAAGCGGTCGTCTTCAGCGGCGACCGCCCGCTCCGGTTGCAATCCGGAGCCGAACTGCCCGAGGTCGAGGTCGCCTACGAGACCTACGGCGAGTTTAACGGGGACAAGAGCAACGCGATCTTCATCTGTCATGCCCTCTCGGGCGATGCCCACGCGGCCGGAGTGCACGAAGGGGACGACCCCGACCGCCCCGGGTGGTGGGACAACATCGTCGGGCCGGGACGCCCGCTGGACACCGATCGTTACTTCGTCATCTGCGCCAACGTCCTCGGTGGCTGCAAGGGCACCACGGGGCCTTCATCGACCGATCCATCGACCGGAAAGCCATGGGGGCTGCGGTTCCCGCTGGTCCAAGTCAGGGACCTGGTGGAGGTCCACCGGGCGCTGTTGGCCGAGCTCGGGATAGACCACCTGCTGGCCGCCATCGGTGGCTCGCTCGGCGGGATGCAGGTCCTCCAGTGGGCGATCGACTACCCCGATGAGATCGACGGCGCGATCGTCGTCGCTGCCTCGGCCAGGCTCTCGCCCCAGAACATCGCCTTCTCGGCGGTCGCCCGTGAAGCGATCATGCGCGATCCCGATTTTGCCGACGGGGATTTCTACGAGACCGGCAAACGACCCGACAGCGGTCTCGGACTGGCCCGGATGATCGGCCACATCACCTACCTCTCGGAAGCCTCGATGCGGGAGAAGTTCGGTCGCCGGATACAGGACGCCGACTCACCGCGATACGGCTTCGACGTCGACTTCCAGGTC
>JBBAUQ010000010.1:1459-19342 GCA_040398125.1 Solirubrobacterales bacterium
TCTTTCGTCGAACGGTTCGACGCCAACACCTACCTCTACCTGGGACGGGTGATGGACTACTTCGACCCCTTCAGTGACCCGATAGCCCTCCAACAGCAGCTGGCCAAGGGGAGTACCTCCTTCCTGGTCCTCTCCTTCGACTCCGATTGGCGTTTCTCGACCGACCACTCACGGGTGATCACCGATGAACTCCGGCTGGCCGGCGCCCCGGTCACCTTCCGTGAGATCGAATCCACCCAGGGTCACGACTCCTTCCTGTTCGCCATACCGGACTACCACGCGACCGTCACCGGGTTCATCGACCGGCTCGCCCGGGAGAGGGGCATCGGGTGAGAACCGACCTGGCGATAGTCGCCCGGATGGTCGGTCGGGGCCAAAAGGTCCTCGACCTCGGGTGCGGTGACGGCGAACTGCTCGACACCTTGATCCACGCCCAGGACTGCTCCGGAGTCGGGGTCGAGAGTGACCCCGAGGACTTCCACGCCTGCATAGAACGGGGCGTACCGGTCACCCTCGGCGACCTGGAGAAGGAGCTGCCGGCGACCGAGTCAGGCTCCTACGACTGCGCGGTGCTCTCCCTCACGCTCCAGGCCGTCCGCCGGCCGGACCGCGTGCTGGCCGAGATGAGGCGGGTCGCAAACCGCCAGATCGTTTCCCTGCCGAACTTCGGGCACTGGCGACTACGGACGATGCTCGCCTTCTCGGGAAGGATGCCGGTAACCCCCCTGCTGCCCTACCAGTGGTACGACACCCCGAACATCCACCTCTGCACCCTGGCCGACTTCGAGGCCCTGACCGGAGATGCCGGGATGAACATTCGGGAACGGGTCCTGCTCGACGCCGACGGCCGGCCGGCCGGCCGGGCCAAGGGGCTTGCCGGGAATCTGCTGGCCGAGGGAGCCGTCTACGCGCTCGGGGGTTGAGGGATCGGCCGGCCCGGGGCCGGCGCGGCTGTCCCGCCTACCTCGTCGAACTGTTCGCGATCAGCGCCCGACCGACACGGCGACGGTCTCGCCCGGGGGCGGCTCGTAATCGATCGGCACGATCGACTTGCCGAGCGGCATGATCGCGAGCCTGGCCAGCTTGAAGTTGGCCACCCCGAAGGGAATGCCGATGATCGTTATGCAGAGTAGGACCCCGGAGACGAGGTGTCCGAGGGCGACCCACCACCCGGCGAGGATCAGCCAGATCACGTTGCCGACCAGGCTCGGCGCGTCGGCGTCGGGCCGCTCGACCACCGTGCGGCCGAAGGGCCACAGGGCGTACCCGGCCAGCCGGAAGGCCGCGATCCCGAAGGGGATGGTGATGATCAGGATGCACATGATCACTCCGGCAATCACCCAGGCGATCGCCATCCAGAAACCACTGAAGATGAGCCAGAGGACGTTGAGGATGAAGTTGATCAGGCTCAAGATTGGTCGCCCTTCGCCAGCTCACATGTCCTTGATCGGTTCATATTGGGGAGGTTCTATCAGCTGACGGGGCTACCAGTGGCCGGTCAGCCGCCGTTCCCGAACCAGGGAGGCCGTCATGCCGGTCAGGAGGATCAGGGCGATCACGGCGAGTGAGACGGCCGGCTCGAGCTTTCCGACGAACTCCTGGAGGGCGAGCTTGCCGCCGACGAAGATGAGCAGGGCAGCCAGGGCCGTCTTCAGGTAGTAGAAGCGCTCGACCAGGATGGCGACCACGAAGAAGAGTGGCCTCAGGCCGAGGAGGGCAAAGGCGTTGGCTGCCCAGACGATGTAGACGTCAGTGGTGACCGCGAGGATCGCCGGGACCGAGTCGACCGCGAACAGGATGTCGACCACGATGATCCCGATCAGGGCACCACCGGCCGGGGTCAGGAGCCGCTTGCCGTTCTCCTTCACCCAGAGACTGCCGGAGTGGTTCTGGGTGATCGGCAGCCGGTCATAGATCTTGCCGACGAGCTTGGTCTCCTCGTCGTGGTCGTGGCGGTGCTGCCAGAGCTTGATCCCGGTCCAGATCAGGATCGCCGCAAACGGGATCGAGATCCAGCCAAAGGCACTGAGGGCAGCTGCGCCGACCACGATGAAGACGGCCCTCAGGACCAGCGCCCCGATGATCCCGAAGGTCAGCAGCCGGTGCTGCTGCTCCAGCGGAATGGCGAAGGAGCTCATGACCAGGAGGAAGACGAAGACGTTGTCGAGCGACAGCGACTTCTCGATCAGGTAGCCCGAGATATAGGTCTTCCCGGCCTCGGCCCCGAAGTTGAGGAAGACGAACCCGCCGAACAGGAAGGCGATCCCGATCCAGAAGCCGGTCGCCAGGATTGCGCCGCGGGTACCCATCACCCCGCCCCGGGACCGCATCACGACCAGGTCGAAGAAGAAGAGGAGGGCCACGATCCCGACCAGGATCAGCCAATCGGTGGTTCCGTGGGTTGCCGACTCCATGCGATCTGGAGCCTATTCGAGCCCGGGCGACACTGTCTTTGCCGAGCGACCGGGGAAGGTGCCCGACCGGCCGGCACGGCACCGGCCGGCCGGTAAGGGCTATGGTCTCGCCGTGGCCTGGACCGAAGCTGACATCCCGCCGCTGGACGGCAAGACGGCCGTTGTGACCGGAGGCAACGCCGGCCTCGGCCTGGAGACCGTCCAAGCGCTTGCCGCGGCGAACGCCGATGTGATCATGGCCTCCCGCAATCCCGAGAAGGCCAGGGCGGCCCGTGAAGAGGTCCTAGAGACGGTGCCCTCGGCGAAGGTCGAGACGGTCGATCTGGACCTGGCCTCACTGGATTCGGTCAGGAGGGCGGCAGCGGTGATCTCTGAGCGCTCCCCCACCCTCGACCTGCTGGTCAACAACGCCGGCGTAATGGCACTGCCCGAAGAAAAGACCGAAGAAGGCTTCGAGATGCAGCTCGGAATCAACCACCTAGGGCACTGGGCCCTGACCTCCCTGCTCATGCCGGCTCTTCTCGCCGCCCCGGCGGCCCGGATAGTCACCGTGACCTCGACCGCACACCACTTCGGACGGAGCATCGACCCGGACAACCCCCATCTCCACGGAAGGTACCTCCCGTGGAGGGCCTACTTCCAGTCCAAGCTCGCCAACTTCCACTTCGGGATCGGTCTCGAACGCAAGCTCGAGGCCGCCGGTGCCAGGGCCGCCAGCCTGATCGCCCACCCCGGGCTTTCCAACACTGAACTCCAGCGCAAGAGCGTCGAGGAGACCGGCGACGCCACGGCGAAGTTCTTCCACTGGCTCGCCGGATCAACCGGGATGGACCCCGCGGCCGGGGCCCTCCCCCAACTGCGGGCATCGACCGACCCGGAGGCCAGGGGCGGCCAGTTCTACGCCCCGAGGTTCGGCAACTTCGGACCACCGGTCAGGCGACCCATCCTGCGACGGATCGGCCTGAACCACGCGATCGACCGGCTGTGGGAGGTCTCCGAGGCAGAGACCGGGATCCCGCTGGCCATCGAACCGACGGCCTGAGCCAGAGTCCTTTCCCTCTCGAGCTATGCCCTCCCTGGTTGACCATCGGGTGGCTCCGGCTATGCTCACCTGAAATGTGGTGGCCCCGGCCGCCCGGACCCGATCGGTTTTCGGGAGAGGGAGAGAGTCAACGTGACCGATGAGAACAACGCCCGCAAAGCTGCGGAGGCACGGCTCGGCGCCCAGGCCGGGTTCAAGAAGATGCTCGGCGGTTTCATCATCCTCTGGGTCATCATGGTGGCCATCTGGGCGCTCTCGGGCGCCGGTTACTTCTGGCCCGTCTGGGTCTTCCTCGGGACCGGTATCGCCCTGCTCTACGGTGCCTGGGCAGCCTATGGACCGAGGGACAGTGGCCCGTCCGAGTCCGAGATAGAGGCCGAGACGAAGAAGTTCGAGGGCCAGGACTGAGTTCAGGCCCGGGCCGGCGAGCCCGGGGCCCGATCCACCGGACTGTCGAGAGCCGCCAGCGCGGCTGCCACCCGTTGCTCGAACTCGGTCGTCGGAGCCGTTGTCGCAGGGGTGCCGGCCGATTCGGGTGACGGGCTGTCCAGCCGACCGGCAAGGTCGTCCAGCCTCTTCATCGACTCAGGGGTGATCTGGGCGGAAGGACCCTGCCCACCGGCCTCGGCCGCCTCGTAGGCAGCAAGGGCAACGAGTGCCGCTCCGGTGAGGTTGTCGAGCACCTCCCGGGCCTGTTCATACCTCGGCCTGTAGGTGCCGGGCTCGTGCTCGGCCGCGTTGACCAGGTTGGCGGCCTCGAAGCGCCTCAGCATGACCTCGTTACGCCGCTCGGCCAACTCGGTTCCGGTGCCATCCCTGATCGCCCCGGCAAACCGGGCGACCGCCTTCGCCATCTCCGAGAGCTTCTGGGCCAACTGATCGGTCAGTTTGGTCGGCCAGGCCCAGGCGACGAGCAGGACGAGCAGTCCACCGGCGACCGTCTCCGCCATCCGCGGCTCGATCAACTCGGTCACGTCGGGGAAGTCGAGACTGAGCAGAGCCAGCAGGAAGGCGGTGACGGCGATGATGCAGATCGAGTAGTTGGCCGGGAACCAGGAGATCGCCAGGAACATGCCGACCGCGAAGACGGCCAGCATCACCGGTTGCGAGGAGCCGAACAGCAGGACGATGACCCAGAAGGCGACCAGCCCGAGCAGGGTCCCACCGATCCTCGAGACGACCTTCTCGGCCGTGCCGGCAAGATCCGGCCTGGTGACCCAGGCGACGGTCAGCGGCAGCCAGTAGGAATGGTTGACGCCCTCGACCTCGGCGATCGCCGTGGCCACCATGATCAGCAGCCCCAGGCGGATGGCATGTCTGGTGAAGAGCTGACCGGGATCCTGCCGGCGGAACAGCCGGCCGACCCAGTCGGAGTTCGGGAAGACCGTGGGGTGGACATCGGCCCGGCGGCCGATCGGCCACTGGCCGCCGGCCTCGGCAACTGCCGTCTGACAGCCGGACTCGATGTCATCGAGGAAGGCCCTGCCGTCATCGCCGAAGGCCGTTCGGCAGCTTGCCAACTCCGATTCGAACCGCGCCTGTCGATCGACCAGGCTCCCGGCCCTCACTCGGAGTTCAAGAGTGGCCGATACGGCCAACAGGAGGTCAGCGACAGCCCCGGCCAGCCGGTCAAAGGCCTCCTCGTCGAAGTCCCGGTCCAGCTCTCGACAGCCGTCCAGCCCGAGGAAGGCGATCCGCACCTGGTCACAGGCGTCGATCAGTGACCGGCACCACCGCCCGGTCTCCCCGGCGGCGCCGCTCGTCTCGATCAGCCGGCGGGCCGCCAGCAGCTTGGCGATCGCGTTGGGGGTCTCGATCCCGCCCTGCTTCCCGCGCAATGCAAGGGCAACCGTCCGGTAAGCGACCGAAATGTCGGTCCTCAATCCCCCCAGCCGCCTGAACAGCTCCGGCAGGGCGGCAAAGAGGATCTGGAACGAGCCGCCGATCAGGACCATCGCCATGGCCGGGATCACGGCCTGCAACGGTTCCGGTGTTCCGGAGAAGAGGGTGAAGCAGACCAGGCCGAGAACGCCGGCGAAGGCGGCCCGGGGGCCGGCCAGGCCGATGTAGCCGCAGAAGGCCGCCACCAGCCCGGCGACGATGAGGTGGATCGGGACGGAGTCCGAGACCAGCAGGCCGATTCCCGAGGTGGCCGTGACCATACCGGCGGTCAGGACCATGCCTCGCATCCGGTCGGCAAAACCTCCCCGCAGGTCGGCCAGTGCGACCAGCACCGCACCGATTCCGACCGTCACCGCGGTGGCCGGGTCGGTTAGCTGGAGGCAGGCCACGATCAGAGCTGTGGCGACCAGCGTCGAGCGCAACGGCGCCAGCCACCGGAGCGCCGCGAGGTCCATGGCCGTCGCCGTCTTCAGCAGGGCCAGACGCCGCTGGAGCGGCGATCGATACGAGACAGCTGCCGATTGCGGGGTACCGGTGATTCCGGGAGGCTACCGCCAAATTACCGTCCACCACTCGCACCGCTGGTACCCTTTCAGGATCGAGTGACTCATGGAGGGAGTTGCCGGGTGAGCCGGTCGAGGGGAAGAAAACTCATCGTTCGAGTCGGCGGGGCGATTGCTGTCCTTATCGGGACGCTTGCGCTCGCCGGAATCGGAAACGCGGCCCCGCAACCGGATTCGTCGGTAAACCGGGCCACCCAGCCCGTCCATACGAAGCTTGCCGAGGACCTGACCAGCTCCGACTATGGCGTCAGGCTGGATGCCACAAGGGAGGTACTCCGACGTGGCGGAATAGCGATCAAAGAGGGGGGCCGGGTGGTTGGTTCGCCTATCGGCCCGGCATCGATCATGACCCTGACTCCTACCCAGGTGGCAAACATCGCCCTGCAGTCCGGGACAGACCAGATGACCAACACGCTGGCAACGCTCGGCCAAAGGTGGGCCCAGGCCAAACTGATGACGCCGGGAAAGCGCCAGCCCGGAAAGGTTATGGCCACCTATCTGGGTGACCTTTTGAAGGTCGAGCGCAAGCAACCCAACGCGGCTCGAGCCTTCATCCCGATGTTCCTGGACTCGATGGCGCGGCAACGCACCCCCGGAACCAACCTGGTGAAGGGCGTTGAACCCTCGGCCGTCCCAGTCAACGCGCTGGAGGAGATCCTCATTCTGGTGAGTTTCGAGCGCTTCATCCCCAAGCGAAAGGCGAAGACACGTAACCGGACGGCAGGAAATCCAGCGGCTCGGTCATTCCCTGTGAGCCGGGCAAACAAGCCCTGTTCAACCCTCCTCGACGGAGTAATCAACAAGCTGGGCAGGGACGGAGCAAACTGGGCGGACAAAAAGGTCGTCAAGGAGGGGTTCAAGAACAACATCATCAAGCCAGGCCTGGGCTGGGGGGTCGGCAAGGTTCTTGGACTCATGTACCCCGGAGAGTTCTGGGCTGACCTCGTCAAATGGGCGACAAAGAAAGTGTTGGACAGGATCATGTCCTTCCTCAAGGTCGCGAAGATCGCAATCGAGATCTACAAGACGGCCGTGGCCCTCACCTCGACCACCATGACGGTGGAAGCTGCAGAAACCTCGAGAGAGCAACCGGAAGGGATAGGGCCTCCAGATTTCTCCGATTTCACTGCCTACGCCGGCGTGGATGAGGAAACTGCCCGACAGTACATGGAGGAGATCGGAAACCTGGGGATCAGGGACGCGATCAGCGACTGCATGAAGGTGGTGGGCCTTCCGGCGCCTTTCTGGGCCGATCAAATCGTCGATGAACTGGAAAAGTTCAAGGTCGAGTGGGAATTGAGAAACCCGAACCAAGATCGCTACAACTGGGACGCCCCCTTCACGGGAGGGGGGCAGGGGAACGTCGGCGAGGGAGGCACCATCTGGGATACGGCCCCCTCCCCTCTCATCGGTCTGGGGAAACTCGAGCGGTACTCCTCGCTCCCGAGGGCCCAGCACACCGCGAAACTGCGGATCGAGCGACAGGACCCGTGGAGGAACAAGAAGGGAATGTGGCGCCAGGGGAAGGTCCGGCCCTCGATCAAGGCTCGCCTGGACACCACTAATTTCGACACAGACACCCTGCTTGACCTGGGTTTCTCGCTGGTAACCGAAGACCCATTTGGGATCGCCGAAGGGCTTATCAAGATGGGGACCGCCACCCTAAGGAACTACCTTGGACCGAAGGCCTTCACCTCGATGGATGTCACTTACCACTACAACTGTGCGGACGGTGACCCGGAGGCAGGGGCCCGGTCCAGCCAGGGTCGCTCCACCGAATCCTGCAGCTTCACGCCACCCCAGACCTACACCGGAACCTTCAGGGGCAAGGAATCCGAGACTACTGATGCCAACTACAGTGGTGAAATCGTCAGCGGTTCGGAGGAGAGGAACTGGAGCGGCTTCCTGACCTTCTCCTACTCCGGGGTCTGCCCGGCCACCTCAGCAGATGAGGTGGACCCCGCGGAATATTTCGCCTGCTACGACCTCAGTCAGGCATCGATCAACTTTTCCGAGACATCTACTTCGGCGGTCACCCGGGACGGCGAGACGGTCAGGTGCGAAGTCGCGGGTTCCGGGACGATCCGGGAACGCGACCTCGAGGAATTCGATGATATTTACGAGGGATACGACGAGCTGGTTCTGCACATGAGTGGGGGCCTCTTCGAATTGACAGAGGGGTTCGAATACTGGTCCCCATACGTCGTCACTGAATCCGACGCCCCCGCAATCGAAAATGTACTCACCGGCGAGTGCACGGGAACCGGGATCGAGCCGTATGACGTGGTGGAAAGCTTCCGAGGCCTCAACCTGCACAAGCAGCCGCCGCTTCAGCAAGTCCCGATTGTCTTGGAACCGGGGCAGGGTCAGTTCGCCGACCTGCCGAACTGGACCGACGACTTCCTCTACCTCACCCGCTCCTGGCAGGTGGACAAGAGCAATCCGGAAGAAGGGACCACCTTCGAAGGTGACTACTCCTGGAGCCTCCAGGGAAGCGGGGAGGCGCCCCTGCCGGCCAACCGCGGACTCACCGCAGGCAACTAGGCAGGGCAAACGAAATCTGCGGCCATCCAAGTCGGAGTGGCCAGTAGCCGGTGTCAGAGTCCTGGCGGGGCCAGGGACTGGCCCACTGATGAACGAAGCCTAGGAGGAAGTGAGATGGATGAAAACCAGACCCCGGCCGAGCTCGCCAGCGAGCTGGCCCGGGAGGTCAACCTGATGGAAAGAGAGGAAAAGAGGGAGTTCCTCAGGGCCTTCGTGGCAGGGCTTGACAGCACGAGCTACCAGCAACTGGAAACGGCCATGGACGTGGTGATCTGAGCGGATCTACTCGGTGAGCTCGCCGCGGGGCAGACCGTCATCGAGCTCCTCGACCAACTCACGGACCCTGACGGCGATCTCATCACGAGTCTGCCGTACCGCATCGACCTCCTGGCCCTTCGGATCGGGAAGGTTCCAGTCGAGGTAGCGCTTGCCGGGGAAGTAGGGGCACTCATCGCCACAGCCCATCGTCACCACGACATCGGCCTCGCGGGCCATCTCGTCGATGAGGAGCCTGGGGCGACGGTCGGAGAGGTCCACTCCCAGCTCCTCCATCACCGTGATCACCTCGGGGTGGACCGAACCGTCGGGTTCTGCCCTGCTACCGGCCGAGGCGGCCGAGTGGCGGCCGGCCGCCTCCTGCTCGAACAGCGCCTGGCTCATCTGGGAGCGACCGGCATTGTGCAGGCAGACGAAGAGGACGTGGGCCATCAGCCCTCAGCTCCTGGCGGCGTCCCGGGGGTTCGAATGAGCTGGTAGGCGAAGGCGCCCAGGGCGGCACCCAGTACCGGCCCGACGAGGTAGATCCAGAAATCGGTCCAGGTACCCGAGGCAAGGGCCGGGCCGAAGCTCCTGGCCGGGTTCATCGAGGCACCGGTCAGGGGTCCGCCGAAGATCGCGTCCAGGGCGACCGTGCCACCTATCGCGATGGCAGCCCCGGCGCCGACCGCCCGGGCATCGGTTGCCACCGAGATGATCACGAACATGAGGATCGCAGTCATCAGGGTCTCGTAGACGAGGGCCTTGCCGACCTCGATCGATGGCACCGTTGCGCCGAGATCTCCCGGGGCACTCGGCCAGGCCCAGAGCAAGACGAATGCCGCCGCGGCCGCGCCGAGCAGCTGGGCGACGATGTAGGCGGCAGCATCGCGCCTCGGAAAGTGACGGGTCAAAGTGAAGGCGATCGTCACGGCCGGGTTGATGTGCGCGCCGGAGAGGTGGCCGGTGGCATAGATCATCGCCATGATCACCAAGCCGAAGACCAGGGCGATCCCGACCGTCCCGAGGATTCCCCCACCCTCGGCATCGGTGACGATCGCCCCGCACCCGGCCAACACAAGGGCAAAGGCCGCCAGGCTCTCGGCTGCAGCACGACGCGGAAGGTTGGGTCGCGTTGCTCTCATCTCCGACGGTCGACCCTGGGATCGCGCCACCTGACGAGATTAGGACTCGATGGGCATGGAAATGTTTCCAGCCTGTCAATTCTCTTTGCTGCCCGGCTAGATTGAAAACGTACTGCCAACCAGTACGGCGCCCTCGATCTTCATCCAGCGCATTACCGAGCAACCGCGATGGAGCCAGCCGGAATTGAACCGGCAAAGCCTCATTCCAATCCCAGCGCCTCACGAAGCGGCACGGTCGGTCCGGCAAACAGCCCCTGGACCTGGTCGATGCCCTGCTTCCAACAGGCTTCGGCGGTCTTGCGATCGGTTACGAACTCGGCCACCACCTCGATGCCAAGCCCATTGGCCATATCGCTCATCGCCCTGAGGATCAGGCGATCCTCCTCGGAACTGAGTACCGACCGTACGAACTCGCCACCGATCTTGATGATGTCGACCGAAAGCGCCTTCAGGTAGTAAAAGCTCCCGAATCCGGCCCCGAAGTCATCAATCGCAACCCTGCAGCCGATTTCACGCATCTGTTCGATGAAAAGACGTGCCCGCTCGATGTTCGTGAGGCAGGTTCCCTCGGTCAACTCGAAACTGAGTCGCCAAGGATCGACTCCTGCCTGTTCCAGAATATTCGGTAGGCGCCCTGGCAGATCGGACGTGTAGTCCAGCGAAGCGGCCGTCAGGTTCACTGCGACCTGTAATGACTCGTCCGGGGACTCAGCCAGGGCCTCGATGACCGAACCGACCACCCACTCATCTATCTCGGCCGAGAGGCCGAACCTCTCGGCCGTGTAGAGAAAGGTCGGTGGAAAAACGACCCCGGCGTCGGGATCATTCATCCGCAGAAGCGCCTCCCAGCGGATCACCTCGCCCGCGCGCTGGTCGAAGATCGGCTGGGCCTCGAGGAAAAGACCCTCGTTTTCCAGTGCCCTCCGGGTCCTTCCTGCCCAGGTCAGGCGCTCCGACTGGGTGGTCGACGGATCCTCGGCCGACCTGAACTCGACCACCTGGTTGCGCCCCCCTCTCTTTGCCGAATAGAGGCCCGAGTCCGCCTCGGCGAGCAGATCTCTGGCCGAGACGTCTTCGCGACCGTTCAGGTCGGTGACCCCTCCACTCGTGCTGAGTGTGATCGAGCCAAGCCCGGCGCGGTCGATCTCCAACGGGTGGGTCCCCAAGTACTCGAGGATTCCCGCGGCAACGTTCATCGCATCCGCCGCGTCGGTCCCGGGCAGGAAGACGGCGAACTCATCGCCGCCCAGTCTCGAGATCGTGTCGGTTTCGCGACACCGATCGACCAGGATCGCGGCGAAGCTCTGCAGGGCCTCGTCGCCGCTGGCATGACCACAGGAATCGTTTACCAGCTTGAATTGGTCAAGGTCGAAACTGATCAGGGATGCTTCACCGCCGTATCGCTTCTGGTAGGCAATACCGTGATCGACGATCTCGTGGAACCGCCGTGCGTTGACGAGGCCGGTGAGCGGGTCATGCTGGGCGAGGAACTGGAGCCTCGCCTGGTAGTCGCGCCGCTCCGAGATATCCTGGATCTGGGCCAGTCGATAACGGCCGGGTGCACCCTCTGCACCGGTCGTCGGAGACAGGGTCACCATGACCCATATGCGGGATCCGTCGGGGCGCTCGAAAGTGTGTTCAAACTCGACCTTTGAGACTTCCTCCCCTGTGGCCCTGACCGCTTCGGCTTCACGGGACCAGCGATCCAGCCCGAGGATGCTCGTGCCAGAGCCGATCAGTTGGTCCTCGGAGAACCCAGTGATTTCCGAGAGGGCGGGGTTGACCCTTACCACACGCTCTGGCTGTAGATCCTCGCCGAACTCGATCACGCCGATGCCGATCGTCGATCCTTCGAAGGCCGCCCTGAATAGCTTCTCCTCATCCTCGCGGGGGATGACCCGCTCCTTGTCGTCACCGCTTGGTCCGGGGATTCCGCTCACCGCCCCTCGGGTGACGCGAGTGGCGGCGACGAACGCCACAGAGGTCCGGGACGATGGATCAACGGACCCTCTCGGTCTTCCAGACCACGTTCTCGTGCCTCTGGGGCCTCAGGAGAACCGGGATGCTGACCAGGGCCGAGGGTAGCCCGACCAGCACCCAGTAGACGATCGGAAACCACGGCAGGACCCAAACTGCGCTGAGGGCCGACCGGTCGTAGCGGCGGTCTAGCAGCAGCCCGAATCCGAACTGGGAGAGCGCCGCCAGCATGATCGCGGCCGTCCATCCCCAAGGGAAACTGGTCAGCTGACCACCGATCAATCCCGGGACAAACAGAGCCACCACCAGGAGCGCTGCGAGCAAGAGCAGGGCGTGCCACCAGAGGAGTGACAGGACCGCCTCACCAAACACCGGCCACTGCCTTCTACGGCTCCAGTGGGTGAATATCCCCCGGTAGAGGGTCAACACCTCCATCAAGCCCCTGGCCCACCGGAAGCGTTGCTGTCGCAACCCGCCCAGACCCTCCGGGACGATCATCCCGATCACCGCCCTCGGCTCATAGCGGATGTCGAAGCCGTTGACCTGGAGTCGCCAGCTCAGCTCGATGTCCTCGGTCGACATCGAGGGATCGAAGACTCCGATCTCGTCAAGGGCGGAGCGCCGGAAAGCACTGATCACCCCGCTCATAGTCATGATCCGCCCCCAGACGACCTGGGCCCGGCGCATCAGAGAGATCTGCGATGCGTACTCGACGACCTGCAACTCGGTCAGCAAGTTGGCACGATTGATCGGTCGGGGGTTACCGGTCACCGCTCCGGTGCTGGGCGACCGAACGAAGTGGGCGACCATGAAACTGAGCGCGTTGCGATGGAGCAGCGAGTCGGCATCGACGATCACGATCACCTCGCCTTGGGCGACGAGGAGAGCGTCGTTCATCGCCATTGCCTTCCCTTCGTTCGACTCGATTACCACCAACCTAAGTCGCGGGTCTGCCGGAAGCCTCGAACGAATGACCGCCAGGGTTTCATCGTCGCTCCCGTCATCGACCGCAATCGCTTCCAGGCGGGGGTAGTCGAGATCCCGAAGGGAATCGAGACAGGCGCCAATCGTCTCTCCCTCCTCGAAGGCCGGGACGATCACGGTCACACTCGGCAGGTCCTCCGGGGCAATCTCGTAAAAGTCATCCGCCGACCTTCGCTCCCGGCCAAAGAAGAAGACTGCTCCGCCCATGATCCAGGCGGCAGAAGAGAGGAGGACATAGGTACCAACGAAGATGAATAGCACCGTTACTACGAACTCCATGCCTACGAACTCTCCCTGACGGTCTTGGTCCCACCCTCGACCCTCACCACGAGGACGCGGGCCGTCGAGGCACCAGGATCGACCTTCAGCTCCCGGCCGAGCGCATCTTTTCTTCGGAGGAGCTCTCCGTCGAGGACCCCTACCTCACGCCCGGCCGCGACGCGCTTTCGCTCCACGACGCTCGGTCGCTTCGCATAACGAGCCCAGCTCAAGGCGATCAGACCGAGGAGCACGAGGAGCCCGACCCAGAGGGAGAGCGGGAGAACCAATTCGGTCGGCTGCTTCAGGGCTTTCCAGAGGATGAAGACGACTACGGCCCAGCCCGGCAGGCCGACCAGCGCGGACCACAGGATCCGCCGGCGGCTTGCCCCCGGGGGTACGATCTCTCCGCCGCGAGGGCTGGGGAGTTGACCTCCACCTGACTCCACTCGCTTCCTTTCACGAGGGAGAACGGGGTAAGACGATCTGGACATCTGTTGCGCCTCCTGGCGCCTAAACTAAGTGGAAGAGCGAGATCCTCGCCCTCTGGCGCGATTCCCTGGGTTCTAGACCCTATACACACGGCGACCTGACGCGAGCCGCGACAGGTGGGGCCGAACGTCATCGTTCCATCCTTTTGCCAGGTGATCCACGAACCCAGGTACATCAGGCTGAAATGGGGCCAACCGGTATCGAACAGGCGACATCCTCCCTACAGGCCGGGAGAGTCTTGGCTACCTGGAAAGGTTTCCTGCGGAACGTCTTCGATTGCCTTGGCGAGGAACAGGTCTGCAAAGGGTGTCCATTTCCTGGATCGACCCCGGCCCGGAGCATCGCCCCTGTAACCTGAGAAGGCAATCGGGGAACTGCTAACTCTGTGAGAGGCGCTTGGCCTGACCGCCTTCGTCGATCCGGGAAGGATCTTGATGGGACGGACAAGTCCCGGGAACGAGGGAACTCACCAGAATGGAGCGTCAGGGGCCTCCGGGGCCAGCGGCTTCGGATGCCGTGTACGGATGGTGACGGTTGCGTTCCTGACGGTCGGGGCGGTGACACTGGCGTTAGGTGTCTCGGCGGCCTCGGCTACCACCTGGAACCTTCCCGCTACCGACATCTCAGCAGCCGGCCAGGATGCCGAGCAGCCACAGATAGCCGTAGCACCCGACGGCACGACCACCGTAGTCTGGCGCCGCCTCGTCGACGGCACAATCCAGGCCGCGACCCGGCCAGCCGACTCGAGCACCTTCGGGGCGATCCAATCTCTGTCAGACGCCGAGCTGTTCTCCTCCGGTCCTCAGGTAGCGGTAGCGCCCGACGGAGAAACGACCGTCGTCTGGGGACAGATCGTCGGCGGCGATTTCACAATCCAGGCCGCGACCCGGCCGGCCGGGTCGAACACCTTCGAGCCCGTCCAGAACCTGGCGACCAACCAAGGTTCGGGCGTTTCCGGCTCCCCCCGGGTGGCAGTAGCGCCCGACGGAGAGACCACTGTCACCTGGGTCGACGGCTCCAACACAGTCCAGTCCGCTATCCGGCCGGCCGGATCGACCACCTTTGGGGCGGTCGTGCCCCTGTCGGCAGTCGATGGGAACGCCGGCCCTCCCAAGGTGGCAGTAGCGCCCGACGGAACGACAACCGTCGTTTGGAACCTCACCTTCGCTTGCAGCCCGGGCCCCACCTGCTACGTAGTCCAGTCCGCTATCCGGCCGGCCGGATCGACCACCTTCGGGGCGGTGCAGGACGTATCGCCAACCAGCGAGGGATCCCTCGCCCCCAATCTGGCAGTAGCGGCCGACGGGGCAACCACCGTCGTCTGGACCCTCACCCGCGATTGCAGCCCGAGCCCCTGCGAATACACGGCCCAGGCCGCGACCCGATCGGCCGGATCCAATACTTTCGGGACGGTCCAGGACGTATCGCCAAACGACCCGAGCACCGGTTTCACCAATGTTGCCGTAGCGCCCGACGGGGCAACCACCGTCGTCTGGGGGCAACTCATTGGCGGCATCCTCACAATCCGGGCTCGCACCCGGCCGGCCGGCTCGAGCACCTTCGGGACGATCGAAGACATCTCGGAGATCGGCAACCAGTCGACGATCCAGATGGTCGCAGCCCCCGGTGGGGCGGTCACCGTCGTTTGGGAGTGGGAGGACGTCGCAATGGAGGGGGCGCACACGGTCCAGGCCGCGTCGCGCCCGGCTGGAGCAAGTTCCTTCGGGGCGGTCACGAACCTCTCGACAGCTGGAGCAACTCCCCCCAGCTCCCAACTGGCCGTAGCGCCCAACGGGGCGGTCACCGTCGTCTGGGCCCAATACGTCACGGACTCCAGCAGGATCCAGGCAGCAAGCAGCTCTCCGACCGGTCCAAGGCTCCGCCTCTCTCTCGACGGCCCTAAGAAGGTGCGTGCCGGTAAGGCGTTCGGAGTGAGCGTCCGGGTGACCAACAGAGGTCCGAGTGAGCCGGACCCGGTCGGAAGAGGACCGAGGACGGCCCGGGCCGAGTCGCTCAAGACCTGCCTCAAGGTGCCGGGGAACCTCTTCGTGGTCCGGGCCCAAAAGGGCGCGAGCGTTCGGGGACGCACGATCTGCTGGAGCCGCTCGTCGCTGGCCGCGGGCATGTCTGTGAACTACAGGGCCACGCTTCGATCCTCGAAGACCAGCTCGGGAACGGCCAAGGTGACCGGCACGGCCTCGGCTTCAGACAGCTCTGGTGACCCGGTCAAGGCATCCGGATCGAGCAAGATCAGGATCGTTTAGCCGAAGGCTTCAAGCCCGAGGATCCCCACTGGTGAGAAGGTATGAGGGTGGTAGAGCCACTCCTGGAGCGGGAAGTGGAGCCAGCCGGAATCGAACCGGCGACCTCCTGCTTGCAAAGCAGGCGCTCTGCCAACTGAGCTATGGCCCCAGGGTTTCTGGTGATTCTAGGCCCCGGGCCTAGTCACCGAAGTCGAAGTCGCCCGGATCCTTCTGCTCGAACCAGAGGCTCTCGCTCTCGGGGTTCTCCTCGAGGAAGTCCGGGGTCCCTTCCAGGGGGTTTTCCTGGTCGAAGAACTCATTGCCGGCCTCCTCGGATTCCCCGGGGGAATCGGCCTCATCTGGAGACGAATCATCGATCGGGGGCTCGGCAGTGGGCTCCTCGACCGTGACCTCGGTCTCTTCCAGCTCGACCTCGAGGCTCTCGGGTCCCGGGTCGGGATCGGGAAGCGGGGTCTCTTCGACCACCTCGCTCTGCTCGACCTCCTCGACCACCGCTGCCTCGGGTTCGGCAGCGGGCTCGGGCGGTGCCTCCTCCGCGGAGGGGCTGTCGAGGGCACGGTCGAGCTCCTCCGAGAGGCGGCTTTCGCTCAACTGGTCGAGCTCGACCTCCTCGGCGATCGCTGCATCAACGTCATAGTTCTCGGTCGGATGGCCGGCCAGATTCTGGCGCTCCATCTCCAGGGCATCACCGGCATCACCGGCCAGCTCATCCGGGACGTCGGCCGGCTCGATGATTCGGGTTTCCTGCTCGACTTCGACTGCGGCCTCAGGCGAGGATTCGGCCTCGGGTTCTCCAGGCCCGTGATCGGAATCCCCGGCCACCGGCTCGGGCCTGGTTTCCTCCCGAGGGCTAGCCGGCACCGGTGTAACGGCCTCAGAACCAGGGGACTCGGTCTGCTGGGCCTCCTCTTCGGCCTTGCGGGCCTGCTCGAAGACCTTGTCAAGCTGGTCACCGGCCTCGGGGCCAGCTGCGGCAACCTCGGTGGCCTCGAGCTGGACATCACCGACTGAGCCGAAGGCTTCGTCTTCGATCGACTTTATCTCGGCCTCGTCCGCGCCCTGACGGCGCTTCAGGTCGAGGTGTTCGCGGATTGCCTCGTCGAGGACTCCCATGTCTCCTTCCCGAGTATCGGCTGCACCTGTTCAATCCTACGAGTTTCGCCGCCGTTTTGGGCTGATTGGCCACCGGGGTCGGCATCTGACACCGTATCCTTCGGTTCTCGGGGCTATAGCTCAGTTGGCAGAGCGCCAGGATCGCACCCTGGAGGTCGCCGGTTCGACTCCGGCTAGCTCCATCACCGGCTACCCGTTGGGCCTTCCCGGGACCTGGAAGCAGCGACCACCGCCTCCCAGGTGAATGTCTCGACCAGCTCGCCTGCCGTGGCCGTCTGCCCCTCGAGGGATAGTCCGAGCCCGTAAGCCAAAGTCCCGAGAACCTCAGGGACGGTCTCTCCGGCGGCCAGCCTCTCTTCCAGGGTCGACCCCCCGTGGCGCTTGGCCAACCGGGCCCCGTCCTCTCCGTACATCAGGGGAAGGTGGTACCAGGCCTGTGGCTCGGTCAGCCCAAGCTGGCGATACAGCCAGATCTGGCGGGGGGTCGAGTCCAGCAGGTCATCCCCGCGGACGACCTCGGTCACCGACTGGTCGGCGTCATCGACCGTAACCGCGAGGTTGTAAGCGAACACACCGTCGCTCCGGCAGACCACGAAGTCGTCCACCAGCCCCTCTACCTCACCGTGGATCCCGTCGGTGAAAGTGACCCGGGCGGCCTCGGCTCGGACCCTGAGGGCAGGTCTCCGCCCCTCCGCCACCAGACGGGCCCGCTCGGCTGAACTCAGGTCGAGGCAGGTCCCGGTGTAGGCGTTTTCCGGCAGCAGGGGATCGTGCGGAGCCGAGGCGGCCTCCCGAACCTCCTTGCGGGTGCAGAAGCACTCGTAGACCAGGCCACGATCACGGAGCAGGTCCAGGGCATCGCCGTAGAGACCGAGACGATCGCTCTGGAGTTGTGGCCTGCCGTCCCAGCCGAGCCCGAGGGTCTCGCGC
>JBBAUQ010000011.1:0-19158 GCA_040398125.1 Solirubrobacterales bacterium
CGAGAAGAACCTGGCCACCTTCGTAACCACCTGGATGAATCCCGAGGCGCGGATGGTGATCGAGGAGAACCTCTTCCGCAACTACATCGACCATGCCGAATACCCACGAACGGCCGAAATAGCCAAGCGGTGTGTGCGAATGCTCCACCAGCTGTTCAATGGTGAGGGTCAGCCGGAGTGCCCCGGGGCTGCCTGCGCCGGGTCATCCGAAGCCGTGATGCTCGGTGCGCTCGCAATGAAGTGGCGCTGGCGCCAACGACGTGAGAAGGAAGGCAAGGCAACCGACCGGCCGAACCTGGTCTACGGTGCCGACGTCCACGTCGTCTGGGACAAGTTCTGCCGCTACTTCGACGTCGAGCCCAGGCAGGTGCCGATCCCCAAGGGCAAGACCGTCATGACGGCCGGGGACTTCGCCCCGCAGATCGATGAGAACACGATCGGGGTGGTGGCGGTCGCCGGCACCACGTTCACCGGTGAGTGCGATGACCTCGCCGGTATCGATGCCCACCTGAATGAGCTCGCCGGCAAGGGGATGGAAGTCCCGATGCATGTCGACGCCGCCAGCGGCGGGTTTGTCTTTCCCTTCTCAGAGCCCGATTTCGAATGGGATTTCCGGCTTTCCTCGGTCAAGTCGATCAATACCTCGGGGCACAAGTTCGGCCTTGTCTATCCGGGCGTTGGCTGGCTGGTCTTCCGGGACGGCGACCAGCTCCCCGAAGACCTCGTCTTCTACGAGGACTACCTCGGGGAGAAGGACCCGACTTTCACCCTGAACTTCTCGGGGAGCTCGTCCTTCATCCTGGCCCAGTACTTCAATTTCATGGACCTCGGGAAGGCCGGTTACCGGAGGCTCGTCAACATCATGGATATGAATCGCCAGGCGCTGGCCGACGGGCTGGCGGAGACCGGTGCACTGGACCTGGTCGAGGGCAGCGGGCCGACGATTCCTTTGGTCATCTGCAAGGTCAAGGAGGGCGAGCCCTTCACGGCCGATGACCTGGTCGGTGAGCTCGCCCGGCGGCGAGGTTGGCTGGTTCCGGCATACGACCTACCCCCGGACAATCAGGACACCCGGATCATCCGGATGCTGGTGAAGATCAACCAGACCCGGGAGCTCGTGGAAGCGCTCCTCTCGGACTATTCGGACTCGATCGCGTACCTGCGGGAAAAGGGCACGGGCGGAGCTCCGGCCCAGCCCGTACATCGCGGCACCGGCTACTGATCGCCCCGGATCGATGGACCGGGCCAGTTGCCTGTCAGGCAGATGATCCCTACTGGATCTTCATTCCCGAGATTGCCCGGGAAATAACCAGACGCTGGATCTCCGAGGTTCCCTCGAAGATGTCGTAAATCTTGGCATCCCGGTGCATACGCTCGACCGGGTATTCGCGGGTGTAGCCCACGCCTCCGAGGATCTGGATTGCCCGCTCGGTAACCCAGGTGGCTACTTCGCCGGCCTTGAGCTTGGACATCGAACCCTCGGCGTTCTCGAAGGGGACGCCGTTGCGGCCCATCCAGGAAGCACGCCAGACCAACAGCCTGGCAGCATCGATCTCGGTCTTCATGGAAGCGAGCTGGAAGGCGATCGCCTGGTTTTCGATGATCGGCCGACCGAACTGGACCCGCTCCTTCGAGTAATCGAGGGCGTACTCATAGGCAGCTCGGGCGATACCGACAGCCTGCGCACCGACCGTGGGACGGCTGGCCTCGAAGGTCGCCATCGCGGCCTGACCCTTGGCCTTCTTGCCCTCGCGCACACGGGCGAGACGCTCGTCGAGCTTCTCCTTGCCGCCGAGCAGACAGCTTCCGGGCACCCGACAGTCGTCCAGGTGGACGTCGGCAGTATGCGAGGCGCGGATGCCGTGCTTCTTGACCTTGGCACCCTGCTCACAGCCCGGGGTACCGGGCGGGATGACAAAGGCAGCGTGCCCCCGGGAACCGAGATCACGATCGACCGAGGCGACCACGACATGGACGTTGGCGATCCCTCCGTTGGTCGCCCAGGCCTTCTGACCGTTGAGGACCCACTCGTCATTGGCCTCGTCGTACTTGGCAGTCGTACGGACGGCCGAGACGTCAGATCCGGCGTCCGGCTCGGATGAGCAGAAAGAGGCGATCTTGATGTCATCCTCGGTACCGAAGCACTGCGGAATCCACTCCTCGACCTGCTCGGGGGTGCCCTGCCCGACGATGGCCACGGCCGCGAGGGTCGTTCCGAAGATCGCCATACCGAGGCCGGCATCACCCCAGAAGATCTCCTCATTGACGATCGGCAGGGTGAGCCCGCTCGGATCGGCGAAGAACTGGGCGAGGCTGTCGAAGCCGTAGAGGCCGATCTTCGCCGCCTCCTCGACTATTGGCCAGGGGAACTCTTCCTTCTCGTCCCACTCATGGGCGTTCGGCCTGAGGACGTTCTCGGCGAACCCGTGGGCCCACTCCTGGATGTCCTTCTGGTCCTGGGTGAGCTCCAAGGTGAACACCGGGGAGTCGGCCCCGCTGCCGTTCTGCTGTTCCTGTTCCTGCTGCGTTTCCGTGGAAGTAGTCATGGGCCGAATCCTACCGCTCACGCATGAGGCCATACCGCTGTGTGACGAGTGAACACAACGGGGGTCAGGCGGCTCGCTCGAGGGCCGGCCCGAGCACGTGATCGATCTCGCTGATCAAACCGGGTGACCTCCTGACGCGGTAGTTCGGCCCGAGCCGGAGTTTCCTCTCCCGGCCTTCATTGACCAGGACCAGGTGGACCTCGGCATCACCGCGGTGTTGCTGGAGGACGGCCTTGACCTCCTCGAGGGCATCGGGCGAGAACCGGGCCGAGTCGATCTGGAGGGTCAGGGGCTGGCTCTTTCGAGCCGATGCCTCACGGGCCGCTGCGATCTCCTCGGGATCGGGATCAAAGTTTTCTGCTCCCTGGACGACCACCTTGGTCCCCTTCTCGGTGTGATCGACACGTCCCTTGACCAGGACGACTGCATCGGGCTCGATCGCTTTCACCTTGTCCGAGTCATCAGGGGTGAAGACGATCAGCTCGACCTCGTTCTCGATATCGCTGAGGGTCGCGAAGGCCATCTGGCGACCACTCCTCGTTCGGACCTTGCGGTACTCGGTAACCAGACCACCAACCGTCACCCAGCCCCCGTCCTCACGGTCGGCAAGCTCACCCAGGGTGCAGTCGGCCCTCGCGGTGAGGGCCGGTTTCAGACCGTCCAGGGGGTGCGAGGAGAGGAAGGTGCCCAGGCTCTCCTTCTCCAGGGCGAGCAGCTCGCGGTCTTCGAACTCGCTCTCGGAGACAGGTGGCCGGGCAAGGCCCCCGGCCGCGGCTACCCCGTCCCCGTTGGCCGGTTCGAGTTCAAAAATCGAACCCTGGCCCATATGGGAGTCGGCCTGGATCTTGCTCCCGGCGGCCTGGGCCTCGGCGAGGACCTCGAGCATTCCCTTCCGGGAACCGGGCAGGGCATCGAATGCCCCTGACTTGATCAGGCCCTCGATCGTCTTCTTGTTGACGGCCCGGGCGTCGGCCCTTTCACAGAAATCCCACAGCGAGTCGAAGGGCCGGTCCTCCCTCGCCCTGATGATCGCCTCAACGGCAGCCCGGCCGACGTTCTTCACGGCATCGAGTCCGAACCGAATGCCTTCCTCGGTTACGACGAACCCGTGCTCGGACTCGTTCACGCTCGGGGGCAGGACGTCGATCCCCATCTCGGCACAGCGGCTGATGAAGAAGGGGACCTTGTCCTTGGTGCCCATGACCGAGGAGATCACGGCAGCCATGTATTCGGCCGGATAGTTCGCCTTGAGGTAAGCGGTGCGGTAGGCGATCAGGGCGTAGCAGGCGGCGTGGGACTTGTTGAAGGAGTAGTCGGCCGCGGCCTCCATCGATGACCACAGGTTGGCCGCCACCCGTGGATCGGTTCCGGACGACGCAGCACCGGTGAGGAACTTGTCCTTCATCTGGGCCATCAGGTCGGTCAGCTTCTTTCCGATGGCCTTCCGGAGATCGTCTGCCTCTGCCGGGGTGAATCCGGCGATCTCACGCGCGATCGCCATCAGTTGCTCCTGGTAGACCAGACAGCCATAGGTCGCCTCGGTGATCTCGCGGAGGCGCTCGTCGGCGTACTCGACCGTCGAAGGGTCGGCCTTGCCCCGGGCGTAGCGCGGTATCTCGGACATGGCACCGGGCCGGTACAGAGAGACCAGGGCGATGATGTCGTCGAATTCGGTCGGCACGACGCGCCTCATCGCCTCTCGCATCCCGTCCGACTCCAGCTGGAAAACGCCGGTCGAGTCCCCGGCCGCCAGCATCGCGAAGGTCTTCGCATCATCGAGGGGGATCTCGGCGATGTCCAGTTCCTCGCCCCTCGATCGCGTGATGATCTCGATGGCGTCATCGATCACATCGAGGTTCCTCAGGCCGAGGAAATCCATCTTCAGCAGCCCGATCTGCTCGACCGGACCCATCGGGTACTGGGTCACTGTCTTGAACTGGCGAACGGGCTTGCCGTTCTCATCCCGTGATGGCGGGGCCGACCGGTCTTCGACCAGCTGGAGCGGGACGATCTGCTTCAGGGGACGGCCCGAAATGACTACGGCGGCAGCGTGGATCGAGGTGTTCCTGATCTTCCCCTCGAGCCCGACGGCCGTATCGATCACCTTGCGGGCGTCGGGATCGGAGTCATAGGTCTGCTTGAGGTCCTCCCCCTGCTTCAGGCAATCCGCAAAGGAGGGCGACCTTCCCATGATGGGCTCGGGAATCTGCTTCGCCAGACGGTCACCCATCTGGTAGTCGTAACCGTGGACCCTGGCTGCGTCGCGGATCGCAGCGCGCGGAGCCATCGTGTTGAAGGTGATGATCTGGGCCACCGAGTCCGTCCCGTACTTCTCGGTGACGTACTGGATCACCCGGTCCCGACCGCGCACCGAGAAATCGATGTCGATGTCCGGCATCGACCTCCGGCCCGGATTGAGGAAGCGCTCGAAGAGCAGGTCGTGCTCGACCGGATCGATGTCGGTGATCCCGAGGGCGAAGGAGACGATCGACCCTGCGGCCGAACCCCTTCCCGGGCCGACCGAGATGCCACTTTCCCGGGCAAACTTGACGAAGTCCCAGACGATCAGGAAGTAGGAGGGGAAGCCCATCTCGATGATCACGTCGATCTCGGACTCAAAACGCTGCCTCACATCGGTCGGCACCGGGTCGCCGTAGCGCTGGGCGAGTCCCTCGCCCGCTACCCGCCGGAGCATCTCGGCCGGGCTGGAACCGTCGTCGGTCGGAAACTCCGGCAGGAGGATCTCGCCGAGCGGAATCTCGACCTCACATCTGTCGGCGATCTCCAGGGTGCTTGCCACGGCTTCGGGCCACTCGGCAAAGGCCAGCTCCATCTCGGCGGCATCCTTCAGGTAGAACTCGTTGGTGTCGAAGGTCAGCTTCGGCGCCTCGAGGGTCGACTTCGTCTGGACGCAGAGCATTGCCGAGTGGTTCTCGTAGTCCTCCCTCCTCAGGTAGTGGACGTCTGCCGTGGCCACCAGGGGCCTGCCCACCTCCCCCGCAACCTTGACGATCGCCTCGTTCGCCCTGTCCTGCTCGGCCAGCCCATTTTTCTGCACCTCGAGGTAGACCTGATCGGGGCCGAAGATCTGGATGAGCCGGTCGAGGTGCTCCCTGGCGTCCCCGGGTCGCTCTTCCACCAGCCGCCGGACGAAACGCGACTGAAGACAGCCGGTCAGGGCGATGACCCCCTCGCTGTACCTCTCGAGCAGCTCGAAGTCGACATTGGCCTTGCCCCGCTGGAAGCCCTCCAGGAAGCCATCCGTACTGAGGGCGACCAGGTTGCGGAATCCGGTGTCACTGGCCGAGAGGAGCGTCAGGTGATTGCGCTCGTAACGACCCGTCTCCTGGGCCGCCCGCCTGTCATCGACGAAGTAGGCCTCGATCCCGAGGATCGGCTTCACCCCTGCCGCATTGCAGGCCTGGTACATGTCCACGGCGCCGTTCATCACCCCGTGATCGGTCAGTCCGAGGGCCGGCATGCCGAGGTCTGCAGCCCTTTCGGCCATCTCCTTGATGTTGCAGGCACCATCGAGGACGGAGTGCTCGCTGTGTACATGAAGGTGGGCTACCTGTCCTGCCTTGCTCACCTGGCAATCATGGCAACCAGACCCGATGACAAGGCTGCCGTCGAGGGGTTGGTTCACGCTCTTTGCCCGGTAATTACTTCCGCCCCCGGGGCGGCCCGTTCGGTCCCGAGCCGATCAGGCTAGGATCGCCCGGTGGGCCTGATCATCCTGCTCAGACATGGCGATGCCGAACCCGACTCCGGGGAGGGGGACTTCAGCCGCGCCCTTACCGAGAAGGGTCGCCTCCAGGCGATCGCCGCCGGGCGTACCGTCGCCGCTCTCGACCTCAAGCCCGAAGCCTGCCTGACCAGTCCGAAGACGAGAGCCGCCCAAACGGCCGAGCTGGCCTGCGCGAGCCTCGACATCACCCCCATCTATGAAGACGCTCTGGCCCTCCCCGATCACCAGGTCGAGGTTCTCGCATCGGGTTGGTCATCGGTGCTCCTGGTCGGCCATGAGCCGATGATGTCGGCCGAGATCGCCCGACTCTCGGGCGCTACGGTCAAGTTCCGCAAAGGAGGGTTGGCCCTGCTGGACGGCCACCGTCTGAAGATGCTGGCCGGCCCCGATCTGACCGGCCTTGCATCGGGCTGAACCGGCCGTCAGACCTCTTCCGGGGAGTCCTCACCAGAGGCGATAAGCACCGCCGCCACCACCGCCACGACGCCGGTTGCGGCAGCCGCAGCGAGCACGGTGCCAGAGACCGGGGTCTTGCGCGAGAGCCAAAACCTGAGGACCTTGACCGTGAGTCGGCCGATCAGTTCGTAGATCACGACTCCTCCTTCCTGTTGCGAACCCTGTGAGCCATTCTGCTTTGGAGTGAGAAGAGTTCGATGAAGCCGGGGCTGGCCGCCTGGGAAAAGTCGCCTCCCGATTCACCGAAGGAGGCGAGGTTCTGGTCGTAGAGGGCGAACGGGGAGACTCGTTTCACCGGCACGGCCGAACCCTTGTACAGCTTGACCGTGATCTCCCCGGTGACGTATTCGTTGGCCGAATTCATGAAGGCATCGAGATCGTGCCTCAACGGCTCGTTCCACAAGCCGGCATAGACCAGGTACGCCCAGTGTCGGTCGAGGGAGTGCTTGAAGTTGTTCTGGTGGATCGTCGAGACGAGTTTCTCGAGTTCGCGATGGGCGGTGAGGACGATCTCAGCGGCCGGTACCTCATAGATATCACGCACCTTCAGTCCGACCACGCGATCCTCGATGTGATCGACGATGCCGATTCCGTGACGACAGCCGATCTCGGTCAACCGCTCCAGCAGTGGGACCAGCTCGAGTCGCTCGCCGTCGAGGGAGACCGGCCGGCCGGCCTCGAAGCCAACGCTCACCTCCTCGGCCTGATCGGGGGCCTCCTCGGGTCTGGTGACCAGCTGGAAGACGTCCTCGGGGGGCGGCTGGTCGAGCTGCTCGATGCTTCCGCCCTCGGACGAGCGACCCCAGAGGTTGTCATCGATCGAGTAAGGCGGTGATTCGCCCCCTCCGCGAACAGGGATACCGTGGCGGCGGCAGTACTCCAGTTCCTCCTCGCGGCCGATCTGCCAGGACCGTACCGGCGCAATCACCTTCAGATCGGGATCGAGCGTGGCCACCGTGCCCTCGAGGCGAACCTGATCATTCCCCTTTCCCGTACAGCCGTGGGCGAGGACGTTGCAGCCAGTGTTGGCCGCCACCTCGACACCGAGTTTCGCGATGAGGGGCCGGCCGAGGGAGGTGAACAGCGGGTACCCCCCTCCGTAGAGCGCGTTCGCCTTGATGGCCGGGAGTACGTAGTCCGAAGCGAACTCCTCCCTCGCGTCGACTACGACCGTATCGACCGCACCGAGGTCCCTCGCCTTTGCAGTCACCTCCTCATAGTCCTCGCCGGGCTGTCCCAGATCGATGGTCAAGGTGACTACCTCGGCGCCGTATTCGGCCTGGATCCAGTGGAGCATCACGCTGGTGTCGAGACCTCCGCTGTAGAGAAGGAGGACGCGACGCACGTCTTCGGGGTTGGCCTCGTACGAGGCAACCGGTTCAGGGAAGCCCTCGAGGGAAGGAAGCTTCTCGCTCAGCTCGGTCACGGCCCGATTCCACCGCTCTGGCCACCCGAAGAGTCCGGGGACTGCGGCGTCACCCCGCCCGAGCCGCCCCCGTCGCTCGGAGTACCACCTGAATCGCCCCCACCATCAGACGGCTCCGGTGCCGGGGTCTCTTCCTCGGGACTGATTCCTCCAGAGGACTCGCCCGAATCGGGCTCTGCGGGCGCGATCGGCTGGGTCTGCTCCGGGGAGGCGGTGGTCTCCTGGTTCCCCCCGTCATTACCTGCGATTACGACTATGGCGATTATCAGCCCGACGATCACGGCCAGGAGGCCACCGATCAGATACCTGAGATGGCGCCGACCGTCCTCGGGTCCGCCTGCGCCCGCGTTGCCCTGGCTCATCACTCGTGTCCTGTCATTAGTCATAGGTCTGGTCCGACTCCGCACGTGATGCTACCCGCTGTCGGCTCTTCACTTCACGGCCTCGAGTGCCTCGGCGATCGTCTGGCAGGCACGCGCGATCTGCTCGTCATCGATCGTGTAGGGCGGCAAGAGCCGCAAGGTATCGGGGCGAGGCGCGTTGGTCACGAGGCCCCTTCTCAGCAGGTCGGCCTGAAGGATGCCGGCATCGAGGCCGGACTCCAGGGCTACCCCGATCATCAGCCCACGTCCCCGTACCGATTCGACGCCACCGAGTCCCGAGAGCTGATCGCTCAGACTCTGGCCGGCTTCACGGATCCACCTCAGCATCTCGGGCCTGTCGACCAGCTCCAGGACCCGAAGGGCCACCGATGCTGCGACCGGTCCGGCGGCGAAGGTCGAGCCGTGGTCGCCCGGAGAGAGCACCTGCCCGATCCCTTCGGAAGTGATGCAGGCACCGATCGGGAAGCCGCCGCCCAGTGCCTTTGCAGTGGTGATCACGTCAGGCCGGACCGGGCTTTGCTGAAAACCCCACAGTGAGCCGGTACGCCCCACCCCGGTCTGGACCTCGTCGATGACCAGCAGTGCTCCGGCCTCCTCGGTCAACTCCCGGGCGGTCGCCAGGGTTTCATCGGAGAAAGGGAAGACCCCGGCCTCGCCCTGGATGGTCTCCATCATCACTGCGGCGGTGCGTTCATCGAAGGCCTGCCTCAGTGCCTCTGGATCATCGAACGGAACTGACCGGAAGCCGGGAAGCATCGGCCCGAGGGCCGCGTCCTCAGCCATCTTCGGGCTGGCCGAGAGGGCGCCATAGGTCCGGCCATGAAAACCCCCCTGGAAGGTGATGATCTCGGGATCCACGATCCCCCTCTGGTGAGCATGCTTGCGGACTACCTTGATCGCGCACTCGTTTGCCTCCGTTCCCGAGTTGCAGAAGAAGACCGGGCCACCGATCGAACCGGTCGACAGGACCTCGGCGAGATCTACCATCGGCTCGGTGAAGAAGAGGTTCGAGACATGGCCGAGGCGCTCAGCCTGGGCCGCGGCCGCCTCGAGGAGCTCGGGGTTGTGGTGACCGAGGGCGGTAACCGAGATTCCGCTGAGGAAATCGAGGTACTCGGAACCCTCGTCGTCATAGAGAAGCGCGCCTTCGCCCCGGACGAAATCGATGTCGGCCCGGCGATACGTCTGCATCACGAACCGGGCCTCCCGTTCCGAGAGACCCTCCTTCACGGAACTACCTTCGTCCCGATTCCGGCGTCGGTGAAGAGCTCGAGGAGGATCGAGTGGGGCTTCCTGCCGTCGATGATGTGCGCGTACTGGGCGCCACCCTCGATGGCCGCCGCACAGGCAGCCAGCTTCGGCCTCATTCCCCCTTCCAATCCCTCGATGGCCTTCTCGACCTCTCCCACGGTGGCTTCCGAGACGAGGGTCCCCTCATCTGACGGATCGCCGAGCCAGCCCGGGACGTCGGTCAGGAAGATGACCTTGTAAGCGCCGAGTGCCGCGGCAACCTTGCCGGCAGCCTCGTCGGCATTGATGTTGTAGGAGTTTCCGTTCCGATCCGACCCGACCGAGGCGATCACCGGGATGTAGTCCTCGGCGATGTGGTTGAGGACGTCGACGTCCACCCGCTCGATGCCGCCGACGAAACCGACCTCCCCGGCATTCCCGGCGGGGCTCACCTCGAAAAGAGATCCGTCTTCCCCGGACAGGCCGACGGCACGCTGGCCGGCGAGGTTCAGCCTTGTGACGAGGTCTGAGTTGACCTTCCCCAGCAGGACCATCTTGGCGACCTCGACCGTTTCGGCATCGGAGACCCTCAGGCCCTCATGGAACCGGACTTCCATCCCGAGCCGCTCCATGTGTTCCGAGATCTCGGGACCGCCCCCGTGGACGATCACCGGGTTCATCCCTACGTACTTGAGGAGAACGACATCGGTCGCAAAGGCCTCTCGCAGGGCCTTCTCCTGCATTGCGGCACCACCGTACTTGAGCACCACCGTCCGTCCGTGGAATTCCCGAATGTAGGGCAGGGCCTCCAGGAGGACCGTTACGTCCCCTCCGGGTGCCGTATCGCTCGGCTGTTCTCCGCTCATCGGTGGGTCTCTTTCCTGGCCAGACTTCTCACTAGGTCGTGTACTCGGCGTTGATTTCCACGTATCCATGACCGAGGTCACTGAAGTAACAGTGCCGGGACTCGTCGCCCCGAGCCAGATCGATAGCGACCTCGACCTCGCTGCCATCCTCGCCGAGTTCGTCGGCCTCGACCGAATCCGGTCCGAGATGAGTGAGATCTTCCCCGGCCAGGACCGTTCCGGCTGCCTGGACGATCCGTCCCCAGTTGGGGTCCCTGCCGAACAGGGCGGTCTTGACCAGGAGGGAGTTGGCTATCCCCCGGGCGACCTCCTCGGCCTCGGTCACCGAGGCCGCCCCCCGGACCTCGACGCGACCGACCCGTTCGGCTCCTTCGCCATCGGCAACGATTTCCAGGGCAAGCTGGAGCGTTACTGCCTCCAGCAAACCGCTTGGCAGCTCCCTGCCGGACGCTCCACTCGCCTGGAGCAGCACGGTGTCATTGGTACTCGACTGCCCATCAACGGTTATTCGCTCAAAGGACTCGGCGACAGAGCTTCTCAGCAGTTCGGCGGGCTCGGGGATGACCGCGTCGGTCTGGATGAAACAGAGCATGGTGGCGAAGCCGGGCTGGATCATCCCCGCTCCCTTCGCCTGGGCCGACAGGGTCACACCACCGAGTTCGGCCGTACAGGATTTGGGCCAGCGATCGGTTGTCATTATCGCCTCGGTAAAGCCGGCGGCGCCCGAATCGGAAAGGGACTCGATCAGTGATGGCAGGGCTGCCTCGAGCTTGCCGAGCTGGAGGGGAACCCCGATGACCCCGGTCTCGGCAACGGCGACGAGGTTCGGCGCCAGGCCGAGTCCACTGGCAAAACCGTCTCGGAACGCCCGGGCATCGGCCAGGCCCTGTTCGCCGGTCGCGGCGTTCGCGTTTCCCGAGTTGACAACCGCCGCTTTGATTGCCGAGCCATCGAGGTCGTTCCGACATAGCTGAACCGGGGCGGCTGCAGCAGCGTTGTCGGTCAAGAGGATCGCCGAAGTGACCGACTCGGCGTCGCAGACGATGCCACCCAGGTCAGGTCCCCCATCGGGCTTCAGCCCGGCCGCAACCCCTCCGGCCCTGAAGCCCTCCGGCAGGTCGCCCGGATCGAGCAGGGCCGTATCGGCCGGTGGATCGACCCAGCGGGAACGGAAAAACCCGGTACTCATGTCAGACCTGCGGTCTCCTCGAGCCCCAGGACCAGGTTCAGGTTCTGCACCGCCTGTCCGGATGCCCCCTTCCAGAGGTTGTCCAGGGCCGCGAAGACCACGATTCGATCATCGGCGAGCAGGGCGTGGACCCGGCAGAAGTTCGTCCCGGTGACATCGCGGATCTCGGGCGGCTGATCGATCACCTCGACGAAGGGCTCATCGGCGTATGAATCGACGAAAAGCGCCTTCAACTCATCCGCGGTGACGTCACGGCCTGGCTTGACATAACAGGTGACCAGCTCACCCTGGTCGAGCGGAACGAGGTGAGGAACGAAGGTGAGGTCTTCGGGAACGCCCCCGTCGGGGGCGATCGCCTTCAGTTTCTCGAGGATTTCGGGATGGTGACGGTGCCCCGGTACTCCGTAGGGCCGGAGGTTTTCATCCATCGAGACGAAGGCCATCCCCTCGCCGGCATTCCGGCCGGCCCCCGAAACCCCGGACTTGGCATCGATCACCAGGTCCTCGATCAGGCCGGCCCGTGCCAGGGGAGCCAGGGCGATCAGGGAGGCAGTCGGGTAGCAGCCCGGGTTGGAGACGAGTTCGGCATCGACTATCTGGTCCCTGAAGAGCTCTGGCAGGCCGTAGACCGATCCATCCAGCAGGTCCGGTGCCCCGTGGTCGCCGTAGAAGCGTTCGTAGGTCGGCAGATCCTCGAGCCTGAAGTCCGCGGACAGGTCGATGACCACCAAACCGCGACCACGCATCTCGGCGACGACCGGAGCCGAGGCCCCGTGGGGATAGGCGACGATCGCCGCTTCGACCGAATCGAGCGAGTCGAGTTCGAGTTCATCGATCTTCAACGGAACTCGGTACTTCGGATAAAGCTCACCAAGCTCGGTGCCCACGTGGGATCGGGCCGTGATGGCGGTCAGCTCGAGCGAGGGATGGCCCCAGACCAGCCAGGCCGCGAGCGCGCCGGTATAGCCGGTCGCTCCGGCCACCATTACCCGGGTACCGTCGCCCGGGAGCTCGACTTGCTGACGCCGCTCAGCCACGAAGCTCGCCCCCTATTTCCCCTATTGCCGCGATGATCGACTCCCAGTGCGGTTCGACTTCGCCCTCCGAAAGCGTCCGGTCATCGGCCCTGAAGCGGAGCCTGAAGGCGAGGCTCCGCTGACCGGCCGGAAGCTGCTCGCCTTCATAGACGTCGAAAAGCACCACCGACTCGAGCAGCTCGCCGCCGGCCGCCCGGACGGCAGCTTCGATCTCATCGGAACGCAGCTCTACCGGTACGACCACGGCCAGGTCACGTTCGACCGGCGGAAGGGAAGGGCTCTCGACGAAGGTCTCGTTACCGGCGTTCGAGTTGGCAGCGAGATCGGCCAGGCGGACCTCGAATGCAACGGCACTCGGCACGTCGAATGCCCGGGCGACGAGCGGGTGGATCTCACCGATCCAGCCGACGTCCGTACCGGCCACCTCGACCCTTCCGGACCGACCGGGATGAAGGAAGGGCTCGATTCCGGGCACGACCGAGATCGAGACCCCGAGATCGCCCGCAAGGTGTTCGAGAACCCCCTTCATCGGGAAGAAACCGGCCGCGACCGCGGGTGAGTCCCAGCTTCCCTCGCGAAATTCGCCGGTCGCCAGGGCAGAGATCATCTGAGGTTCGCGGAGCGGTGGCGGTCGTTCACCCGGGAAGTCCCCGCCGAGCAGTCCCTCCCCCATCTCTCCCGAGGGCAGGTAGACCCGGCCTGACTCGAATATCCGGATCGACTCGATCCCCCTGGCGAGATTCCGTGATGCAGCCTCGAGCAGGGAGATCAGCAGGGTGGTCCTCATCACCGACTGCTCCTCCGAGAGGGGGTTGGAAATGGCAGTCAGCCGGCTTCGCTCATCGGCCTCGGCGAGGCGGAGCGCACCGACCCGCGCCGGTGAGGTGAAACTCCATCCCACGACCTCGTCGAAGCCGGCTTCCCTCATCGCATCTTCGGCCCTGCGCTGCAGCTGCTGCTGGCGAGACAGTCCACCACGGTGACCCTCCCCCGAGGGGAGCGTGGCCGGCAGGTTGCGATCGAGGTCGGAGATCCGCGCGACCTCCTCGACCAGGTCGATCTCACGGGTTACGTCGAAGTAGCGGTCCGGCGGCACGGTGACCTCCAATCCGGCCGAGGTCGCCTTCGGCGAAAAACCGAGCCGCTCGAGGATCTCCTGCTGGTCCTCCGGGGAGACCTTCATACCGAGGACCCTCTCCACGGAGTTCTCACCAAGGGTGAGGACCCGCTCATCACCCTGCCACGGGAAGACGTCGACCATTCCCTCGACCGCGGTCGCCCCGCATACCTCGACCATGAGTCGCGCCGCGATGGCCTGGGCCCTCTCACAGAGGGCCGGGTGCAGCTGTTTCTCGAAGCGGGCCGAGGCCTCTGACCGCAGGGCGAGATCTCGTGAGGTTCGGAGTATCCCCGGCCCGTTCCAGGTAGCCACCTCAAGCAGGACCGAAGTGGTTTCGGGACTTACCTCGGAAACCGAGCCGCCCATGACGCCGGCGATGGCAGCCGGGCCATCGCGGTCACAGACGAGCACCGTCCCCTCCGGCAGTTCACGGTCGACTCCGTCGAGGGTGGTGATCCTCTCCCCCGGCCTCGACTTCCTCACGAACAGATCCCCGCCGGGCACGAGGTCGAGATCGAAGGCATGAAGGGGCTGTCCGGTCAGCAGCATCACGTAATTGGTTACGTCGACGACGTTGTTGATCGGCCGCTGTCCGGCTGCTGTGAGCCTTGCCTTGAGCCAGTCCGGCGACTCGGCAACCTCCACCCCGGTGAAGACCGTGGCAGTGAAACGGAGGCAATCGGCCGGATCCTCGATCTCGACCGACGCGAGATCCCGGCACTGCTCTCCCGTGGGGTAGCGCCATTCCTCCCACGGAGGCGGGGCGAGCGGGCTGCCGGTTATCGCGTGCGCCTCCCTTGCAACGCCGTAGATCCCGAAACAGTCCGACCGGTTCGGGGTCACCTCGAGCTCCAGAACTGACTCGTTCATGGGCAGGATTTCGGCTGCCGGTGTTCCCGGTGCGACATCGGCTTCGAGGACGAGGATCCCGTCAGTCCGTTCGCCGATACCGATCTCATCGGGGCCACAGATCATCCCCTCGGAAACGACGCCCCTGAGGGTTGCCTGCCCGATCTCGGCTCCATCGGGCATGACGGCCCCGGGCAGGGCGACAACCACCGTCTGTTCATCGGCGACATTTGGGGCCCCGCAGACGATCGTCCTGACCCCAGATCCGTCGTCCACCTGGCAGACACTCAGGCGATCGGCATCTGGATGGGGCTCGACCGAGACGGTCCTGCCGATGACGAAGTGGGAGGTATCGGTGATCGCCGGCCGGGCAACTCGCTCCACCTCGGTTCCGGTCATGGCCATCCGCTCGGCCAGCTCGGCCGGATCGAGACCTGTCTCGCAGTACTCCGACATCCAGGACCAGGGAACCCTCATGAGAACTGCTCCAGCATCCTGAGATCGTTGTCGAACATCAGGCGGAGGTCACCGATTCCGTGCCTCAGCATGGCGATCCGTTCGACGCCGAAACCAAAGGCAAAGCCGGTCACTCCCTCGGGGTCATACCCGTACTCGCGGACGAAGCCGAAAACGTTCGGATCGACCATTCCTGCGCCGCCCAGCTCGATCCAGCCGATTCCCTTGCAGAGCCCGCATCGCTCGCCATCGAGGCTGCCGTCCCCGCCGCAACGAAAACAGGACACATCGAACTCCACGGAAGGTTCGGTGAAGGGGAAGAAGTGCGGTCGCATCCTGACCTCCCTCTCGCTACCGAAAATCGCCCTGAGCATCTCGAGAAGGGTGCCCTTGAGGTCAGCGAGGGTGATCCCCTCCCCCACCGCGAGACCTTCGACCTGGTGGAACATCGGGCTGTGGGTCGCATCGGAATCGCGACGGTAGGTCTTTCCCGGGACGATGATGAAGAGCGGTGGCGGAGCAGCCTCCATCGCCCTGACCTGCATGGGTGAAGTGTGGGTCCTCAGCAGCACCTCCCGATCTGACTCGATCCCACCGATCGGGGAATCGCTATCGATGTAGAAGGTGTCCTGGAGCATCCGGGCCGGATGGTCGGCCGGATGGTTCAGGGCGGTGAAGTTGTAGTAGTCGAGCTCTACTTCGGGGCCCTCTACCACTCGATAGCCGAGGCCGACCATGATGTCCTCGATCATCCGCCTGGTTCGGGTCACCGGGTGCAGATGGCCCACCGGTGCCGGAGGTGAGCCCGGGAGAGTGACGTCGATCGAGTCGCTGCTCAGGCCCTCATCCAGCTCCGCGGCCTCCAGGGCAGCCGCGCGGGTGGCAATCAGCTCCTCGAGTTCGCCCCTCACGGCATTGGCCCGCCCACCGACGCTGCCACGCTCGGCCGGATCGAGGTCCGCTATCCCCCGGAGGATTCCGGTGAGCTCGGCCTTTCGCCCCAGGTACTCGACCCGAACGGCCTCGAGGGCCGAGGGGTCTGCGGCCGAACTGATGGCCTCTCGGGCCGCTGCCTCTATCTGTTCGATTTTCTCGATCATTGGTCCGGGTTCAGGCTTCCGGGCTTCCTGAGACGGCATCTCGAACCCTCTCACAGGCGATCGCTGCTGCGGCGCCCACGTTGAGCGAATCCGGGCCGTGCTCACGCATCGCAATCGTCCACTTTTCCTGACAGTGATTCAAGGTTGCCGGTGAAAGACCTCCACGCTCGGAGCCCAGACAGAGCGTCATGGGACGTGGAAATGCCCGGTGGTCGGTCCCTCCCCTGGCCACCAGGCCGAACCTCGGTTCGGGGGTCGTCTCGAGGCCTGCCCGAAGCACGGGCTGGGTGAAGATCGAGCCCATGCTGGCTCGGACGGCCGCCGGGGAGAACGGGTCGGCGGTGTCCGGTCCCAGGATCACAGTGGCCTCCAGCAGGGCATCGACAGTCCGGATGATCGTCCCTGTATTGCCGGGGTCGGCCAGGCCGTCCAGAAAGACACAGAGATCACCCGCCCGGGATGCCCAGCTCGGAGTCCAGGCAGCGATCGCCCTCGTGCCCGAGCCCAGGAGGGAGACCGAGTCGAGCAACGCCGGTTCGACCTCATCGCCATCTATTCCCGAGTCGGGAGTAACCAGCACGAACTCGGGGATCGCCCCGGCCTGCAGGCCTGCGTTCAGTAGATCCTCTCCCTCGGTGAGGAAAAGTTCGAGCTTCTCCCTGGATCGCTTCGAGTGAAGCCTCCTCACCGTCTTCAGTTTCTCGTTGTCTTTACTGGTAATCATCTCTTCAGTCGTTTCCCGCAAACAAAAAAGGGCGGCTCGCCTTGCGATGCCGCCCGGGAAATCCTGGTGTCACTGCCCGTCAGGCAGCGGCACCCTCCCGGGCTACCTCGACAAATCGCCGAAAGGCATCGCGATCGTTGACCGCGATGTCGGCAAGCATCTTTCGATTGACCTCGACCCCAGCGTCATTCAATCCCTTGATCAGCTGGGAGTAGGTCATCCCCTCCTGCCTGGCGGCAGCGTTGATCCGGGTGATCCAGAGGCGCCTGAACTCACGCTTGCGAACCCGCCTGTCCCGGTAGGCGTAAGCACCGGAACGCATCAGCTGCTCTTTGGCCAGCTTGTAGGAGGAGTTCCTGCGGCCGTGGTAGCCACTGGCTTCTTCGAGGGCCTTGCGGCGCTTCTTCTTGGCGTTGACAGCCCGCTTCACACGTGGCATCAGCCACCCCCAAGGAGACGCTTGACACGTGCCTGATCGGGCTTCTTGATATCGACTGGCTTGGCCATCCGCCGCTTGCGCTTGGGCGACTTCTTCTCCAGGATGTGACTGGAGAATGCGCGACGGCCACGTAGCTTGCCGCTCGCCGTCTTGCGGAATCGTTTCTTCGCCCCAGAGTGTCTTTTCATCTTTGGCATGCCGAAGCAGTAAAGCAGAATCGACCGGCGACCCGAAACCAGCCGGACGTCGGCAAAGGGGCCGCCGGACATCAGAGGTAGTGTCACGGCTGATGAAGATCGTCCACGTCGTCGGAACGCGGCCGAACATAGTCAAGACGGCGCCCGTAGTGGCGGCCCTCTCTGACATTTCGCCCGAAACGGATCAGGTGATCATCCACACCGGCCAGCATTACGACCGGAACATGTCGGAGATCTTTTTCGAGCAGTTGGGTGTCCGCGATCCCGACCACTACCTCGAGGTCGGCTCAGGGACCCACGCGGAGCAGACAGCCCGGACCATGGAGCGGATCGAGCCCCTCCTCGCCGAGCTCGAGCCCGATCTCGTGCTCGTCCCCGGCGACGTCAACTCGAGCCTGGCCGCCGCCCTGACGGCCACCAAGATGGGAATCGAGGTCGGCCATGTCGAGTCTGGCCTGAGGAGCTTCGATCGCTCGATGCCCGAGGAGGTCAACCGGCTTCTGGTCGACCAGATCGCCGGGATACTCTTCACCCACAGCGAGAGCGCTGACCTCAACCTGGATCGCGAGGGGATCCCGGCGGAGCGGGTTCACTTCGTTGGCAACACGATGATCGACACCCTCGTACGCCTCGAGGACGTCTTCCGCACACTTGACGCTGCCTCGGCCCTCGGCCTCGGCTCCGGGGACTACCTGTTGGTGACCCTGCACCGCCCGGCCCTGGTGGATACCCCCCTGCTGCTCGAGGCAATCGACCAGCTCGAGTCGATCGCCCGCGAAATACCGGTCGTCTTTCCGGTGCACCCTCGAACCCGTGCGGCCATCCCGGAGCGCAAGGACAGCCCCGGCCTCCAGCTGGTCGATCCGGTCGGCTACCTCGAATTCCTCTCGCTGGAAGCCGATGCGGCTGCCGTCCTGACCGACTCGGGCGGAATTCAAGAGGAGACGACATACCTCGGGGTCCCCTGCTTCACCCTCAGGGACAACACGGAACGCCCGATCACAGTAGAGCTCGGCACGAACACTCTGCTCGGTCTGGACCCCGAAAGGATCGGAACCATCCCTTCGCTGCTGGCCGAAACGGACGGATCGAGAGGCGCCTCCGAAGTGCCGCCGCTCTGGGACGGCCGTGCAGGGGAACGGGTCGCCGAGGTCCTGACCGGTCAGTCAGCCGCCGGCTGATCGCCGGCATCTGCCTGGGCGCGGCCATCGCGGGCCCTCTTGGCCTCCTTCAAGGCCTCTTTGGAGGGACCGAGCAGCATGCTCATGTTGCGTCCCTCCTGCAGGGGGCTGGACTCGACTTCGACCAGCTCACCGAGGTCATCGACGAGTCGCTGCAACAGGTCCCTGCCCCGCTCGGGATGAGCCTGCTCCCTCCCCCGGAACATGATGG
>JBBAUQ010000012.1:0-5592 GCA_040398125.1 Solirubrobacterales bacterium
CGCTTCGAGCGGGAGATCGCCCCGGTGGCGGTCAACGGGGACACCTACTCGACCGACCAGGGGATTCGTCCCGATACGAGCATGGAGGCGCTCTCGGAGCTGAAGCCCGCCTTCAAGGAGGACGGCAAGGTGACTGCGGGCAACTCGTCCCAGATCTCCGACGGGGCGGCCGCCGTGCTGCTGATGACCAGGGAAAAGGCGGACGAGCTCGGACTGAAGCCCCGTGCGAAGATCGTCGACCAGACGACGGTCGGGGTCGATCCGGTGATGATGCTGACTGGCCCGATCCCGGCGACCCAGAAGCTCCTCGAGCGTAACTCGATGACGATGGATGACATCGACCTGGTCGAGATCAACGAGGCCTTCGCCTCGGTGGTTGCGGCCTGGAACCGTGAGCTCCAGCCCGATATGGATCGGGTGAACGTGAACGGTGGGGCAATCTCGATCGGGCACCCGCTCGGCTCGACCGGAGCGAGGTTGATCACCACCCTGCTCCACGAGATGGAGCGCTCCGACTCCGAGACCGGACTGGTCACGATGTGCTGTGGCGGCGGACTCGGAACCGGGACCCTGATCCAGCTGACCGACTGAGGCAGGGGTGGCCTCCGGTGAAGGGGAGGCGATGACCAGGGTCTCCCTCGGGGTGACCGGCGACAGCCCGGCCGAAATGGCCGCACTGGCGAGAAGGGCAGAGGACGGCGGGATCGCCCGGGTCTGGGTGATCGAGCTGTTCCGCAACGCCTTCACCCAGGCCACCTGGCTCTCGACCCAGACCTCCTCGGTCGGGCTCGGCACGGGGATCGCGTGGGGCTTCGTCCGCAGCCCGATGTCGATCGCGATGAGCGCCATGGACATCGACGAGATCTCGGGTGGGCGGTTCACCCTCGGCCTCGGCCCTGGGGTCAAGCGGCTGATCGAGACCTGGCACGGGGTCGAGTACGGCCGCCCGGCGCCCCACCTGAGAGAGACGATCGAGGCCGTCAGGGCGATCATCGCCTCGGCCTCGGCGGTCGAGCCGGTCCGCTTCAAGGGCGAGTACTACGACCTGGACGTCAAGGGCTGGTTTCGGGGGACACCGCCGGTCCGGGAGCAGATCCCGATCTTCACCGCTGCAGTCCAGGAGGGGATGTCGAGGATGGCCGGAGATGTCGCCGATGGTTTGATCGGACACCCGCTCTGCTCGACCCGCTGGCTCGAGGAGAAGGTCATTCCGGCGTTCGAGCTGGGTCTCTCTCGATCCGGTAGGAGCAGGTCGGAGTTCACCTTCCTGCCGAGCATCTGCGTGGCGATCGATGACGACTACGAGCGCGGCCTCGACGCGGCTCGCCGAACGGTCGCCTTCTACTCCACCGTCAAGACCTACCTGCCGCTCTACGAGATGCATGGCTTTGGGGAAAATGCCGCCCGGGCGGCAGCGGCCTTCCGGGAGGGTGACATAGAGGGAGTCGCTGCGGCGATACCGGATGAGATGGTGGAGTGCTACTGCGCGGTCGGAACCCCTGACCAGGTGAGGGAGAAGGTCGGCGAGGTCGCTGCCCTGGCCGATGAGATCTTCCCCGGGGCCCCGAACTACTTCATCCCGCCCGAGCAGATCGCCGAGTACAACGAGCGAATCATCGAGGTGTTCGGTTCGTCTTGACGGACGGAGGCCCGAGGGGTCGGGAAGGCCGGAACGGCATGAAAAAGGCCGGCGCCCAACTGGTCGCCGGCCTTGATTTCAGGCTGAAGCGCTATCAGTCCTCGTCGTTCGAGTCGTCGTCATCGGAGTCGTCGTCGTTTGAGTCGTCGTCATCGGAGTCGTCGTCGTTTGAGTCGTCGTCATCGGAGTCGTCGTCGTTCGAGTTGTCATCGGAGTCGTCGTACCCATCATCGTCTCCGTAATCGTCCTCGTCGTACTCGACTTCAAGGCTCAGGGCTCGTGAGCCATCGGCCGAGAGGTGGGCTTCGATCTCGTCACCTACTTCGAGGTCGGCCAGAGTGGCTGAACCGTCCCCATTCCGGTCCGGGGCGCGAACGAAGGTGTCTCCGTCGACCGTGAAGCTCTGAGCGCGGCTCCCCGTTCCTACCGTTACCCGATCTCCGTCAATAACGGAAATACGACCCTCTACCTCTTGATCGTCCTCGTCGGCCTCGAGTTCGAATGTCACTGCCCTCGCCCCATTGGCACTCAGGTTTGCCTCGACGCGGTCAGAAACCGCGAAGTCAGCGAGTGTCAAGACACCATCCCCGTCGCGGTCGGCTCCCTCCAGGAAAGTTGCGGCATCCACCGTGAAGGTGATCTCCCCTCCGAACCTGTCCCGGATCGTCACTGACTCGCCGTCGATGGCGATGATCACGCCCTCGCGTTCGTACTGGTCCGAGGTCCCGTCGTCATCCGAATCGGAATCGCGAGGATCGAGACCCGACTTCACTTCACGGCCATCCCTGACGCCGTCCCCATCCGTGTCGGCCTTGCGTGGGTTGGTCTTGAACTTCTTGACTTCACGGCCATCCTTGAGGGTGTCGCGATCCGTGTCGGCCTTGCGCGGGTTGGTCTTGAACTTCCGCTCCTGCCGGTTGTTCAGGCCATCACGATCGGGGTCACCTTTGGAGGCATTAGCCGTAGCTGGGACCATTGCCGCAACCCCGATGATTGCGAGAATCGGGGTAAGAGTTCGGTAGAGGGATGACTTCACTTTTGATTGTTCCTTTCAGTTGGTGGGTGTCCGTGACGGATCATCCACCGGTCAGGACAACATCGTGGCAAGTGCCTGGTAAAGCCTTGGTTAAGCCCGAAAGTTTCGGTTTCCCAGCAGGGGAAGATCACGAAGCCGAAGGTGAAACCATGGTCTCCGAGCCACTGCCTGCTCCCTCTCCGGGGCGCTCACTCGGCTTCCCTCCAGATAGCTTCCGGCCCCTTCTGATCGCTGTGGTAATCCGGTAGATGAACAGTCCGGTCACTACCGGTGTCGTGGTCACCAGCCACCAGAACATCCAGGGACTCGAGGCATCGGTACCGGCTCCGACCGTGTGAATTACGGCCAGGAGGTAAACCAGGATTGTCGCCCGGTGGATCTTTCGCCAGAACTTTGATCCGACATCGCGGCGGGCATAGAAGGTCAGGCCGAGGAAGAGGGCCAGGATCCCTGCAATCACACCCAGTCCGGAGTAGAACGGTCGGTAGTCCATCGTGAACGGCACCAGTACCCCGATCACGCCTGGCTTCAGCCAAGGGTCACCGATCAGGGTGATCGCGTGGACGGCGATCGCCAGCATGCCGGCAAGTGCAGTCTGCTCATGGAGGGCGGTCATCACCCTGGAGAAGCCAGGTCGGCGCATCATCCGCGAGGCCATCATCAGCCCCAGGCAGACCGAGACGGTCACGAAGACCAGCGCCGCGACCCCTGATGCCCTGCTGGCCAGCCACCATCCCCAGTTATCGACGGCGAGACTGAGGTCACCCGGGGTCATGCCCGAGATCCTTTTCGCTCGTTGCCGAGGGAAGGAATATGCAGTCGAATCCGGGCCTTGCCAGCGATCTCGACCCGTCCATCCTCGTGGACGACCAGTCCGCCGCGGTTTCGACCGAGCAGGGCGAGCCCCTCAGCCGGCCCGGCAAGCAGCGCTCGTTTTGCGAGGACCTCTGCCTCAAGGGCGCTCTCGGCGAGGGCAGTAACGCCAATCAGCCCTGTCCGGCAGGGGTCCCCCGTCGAAGGGTCGAGCAGGTGATGGGCCACCGACCCGTCGGAATTCCTCCAGGAGCGGGCCGCGATCCCGGACGTAGCGATCCCGCCGGTGCCGAGCCGGAAGAAGTGGGGCTTCCTACTGGTGATCGGGTGTTCCACGAAGACGTCGAAGGGCGTGCCAGGGGACTCCTCACCGCCAACTCGGATATCGCCCCCGCAGCTGATCAAGTACCGCGGGTAGCCGAGGAGCAGCTCGCTCGCAAGGTCGGCTGCCAGGCCCTTACCGACCCCCCCTGGGTCGAAGCGAACACCGGGGGGCCGAGTGATCGTGCCGGCCTCGTTGTCTACCTCGAACGCCTCGTACAGCCGTGAGCTGGATGGTGCCGCGGCCCGTGGCCGGCCTGAATCCCCCAGGAGCTGATCTGCTGGCAGGCCTTTCCGGCCGGCCCTCGACTCGACGTAGCCGGCTCGCTCGAGGTCGGCCTGGAGGGTCGGGTCGACCAGACCGTCGGTGGCGTGCGCTGCCTCTACTCCGGCCGTGACTACCCTCCTCAAGAGATCTGAGGCCGGCACGATCTCGCGGGGATCCGAGTTGAAGGTCGAGAGCTCGCTTTCGGGACGAAAGCGCGAGAGGGTCCTGTCGAAATGCTCGATGAATTCCCGGACCCTGTCGACAGCTTCCGGGGCCGGTGCAACACCTTGATCCCTGGGTTGGTCGACGATGACCCGAATCTTTGAACCGAGTGAATCGAATTCCGAATCGGCAGAGGGCTCAAGGGGACCGTCCGCTACCGACTCGGCGGAAACCGCCACATGTTTGCTCTTCGTCGCGCTCATGAGGCTGAAGAGACGACCGGAGCCGGTGCGGGGGCCGGGGCAGGAGCCACGGTGGTGGTAGCAGGTGCAACGTAACTACCACCCGATGAGTAGCTACCCGACGGGGCTCCGGTCGAACCGGATGAAGCGACGACCGGATCTGGAGGGACCACGGTAGTGATCACCCTTCTCTTGATCACTTTTCGGACCACGACCACGGGACGCTCGGGCTTGACTGAATCGAGTGCCTTGGCGCCCAGGGCAGGATCATGCCCCCCGATCAGTTCCAACAGAAGGAAGACGAAGGTCACCAGGAAGATCAGGGCCATTACGGCGAAAACAGGGATCGCCGATGGGCGTAGCCGGGGCCTTCGCCTGACTGAATGCTGATCAGTCATCTTCGCCCTCGTACTCCTCGCCGCCACCCTCGTATTCGTATTCGTCCTCATCCTCGTACTCATCGTCCCCGTAACCTCCCGAGCCGCTCTGGGAGGTCGTTACCGCCCCCTCGCCCGAGGAACTGGTCGGGGCCGAATAGGTCGGTGCCGAGTAGGACGAGGTGGCAGGAGCTGTGTAAGAAGCCGTTCCGGCGGAGGAGCCCGAGGCGGGTGCCGCCGCCACTGTGGCCTTGGGCTTGGCCTTCTTCGTCTTTCGGATCGTCTTCCGGATCACTTTGGTGCGCACCTTGGGCTTGACACTCGCCACGGGTTCAACGCTGCTCTGACCCGCCGAGACGACCGCAACCCCGGCCAACCCGCCTAGCCCGAGGAGGGCCATTGCTATTGCGATGTTCTTGCGACTGTTCCTGAGCATTCCTGTTCTCCCGTCCGATCCTGGTCTCGAGGTCTCGTTCTTTCGGTGGCCACCGTGACCTCCGGTCAGGAAAGTTCCGACTACGGTCAGGTTAGGAAGCGGTAAAGCTTCTGGCGAGACCCCCTTGCCGTGGTAAACATCGCCAGGTGTCAAGAGACGAAAACAGGCCAGCGGTGCTCTTCGTAGAAGATGAGGAGGCGATCCTCGAGCCGTTCTCTGCCGCTCTCGACAGGGCCGGATTCGATGTCGTCACGGCGAAGACCGCTGCCTCGGCGATCGAGTCTTTTGATCGGAGCGA
>JBBAUQ010000012.1:5602-18200 GCA_040398125.1 Solirubrobacterales bacterium
CCTGCCTGACGGTGACGGTAAGGATGTCTGCCTGGAAATTCGGAAGAGGTCCGACGTCCCGATCCTGATGCTTACCGCCCGGGGCACCGAAACCGACAGGGTCGTCGGTCTCGAGCTGGGTGCCGACGACTACGTGGTCAAGCCCTTCAGCTCGCGGGAGGTCATATCGCGGATGAGAGCGATACTCCGCAGCTCGGGGGCCGGCCAGAGGGAAGACAGCCCGTACGAATATTCCGGCCTTCGAGTCGATTTCGGATCGAGGCAGGTGAGCCTCGACGGGGTCGAGATCGTCCTCTCCCGCAAGGAGTTCGACCTCCTCTCTGCCTTGGCCCATGAGGCAGGGGAGGTCGTGACCCGAGAGGACTTGATGGCGCAGGTCTGGGATGTCAACTGGTTCGGTTCAACGAAGACGCTAGATGTGCACATCCGGGCGCTGAGAAAGAAACTCGGCGACAGTGCGACTGAGCCAACCTTCATCCACACGGTACGGGGGGTTGGTTTCCGCCTTTCCGCCCCGGAAGTGGAGGCGTCGTAAGGCTAAGGACGATCCTCCTGGTCGCGGTTGGCTACGTGACCCTCCTGGCCCTGATCGGCCTTGGACTACCCCTTGCCCTGAGCATCGAGGAGCGGGTCGATCTCGAGGTTCGAGGCCGGGCTGACAGCAACACGAGGATCGTTGCAACCGGGGCGCTCCGATTCGTCGATGACCCGAATAACCCAAACCTCGAAAGATTGGTCCGGGCATCGGCCGCGACGGTCAACGGCAGGGTGATCGTTACCGATCGCGCGGGTCTGGTGATCGGCGACAGCGCGACCAGGCCGAATATCGGTGCGAACTACTCGTCGCGTCCGGAGATACGGGATGCCCTGGCTGGCCGGGGGGTTCAGGAGGAGCGTCACAGCGGCACCCTGGACGAGAGCATCCTTGCGACGGCTGAACCTGTGCGTCGCGGTGAGAAGTTCGTCGGGGCCGTCCGGATTACCCAGAGTATTCAGGCGATCGAGAGTTCGGTCAGTCAGTCCCTGCTGGGGCTCGCTGCCCTAGCGCTCCTCGTTTTCGCCTTTGCGCTGATGATGGGCTGGTTGCTTGCCAGTCGGATCTCGCGACCGATAACGGAGCTGGAAGGGGCAGCAGCGACCTTTGCCTCCGGGGGCAGCGAGGAGGTTCAGGTTCCGGTCGAGGGCAGCCGGGAACAGAGATCGCTGGCGCGTTCCTTCAACGAGATGACCGCACGGGTCGAGCGGCTTCTCGCTGTTCAGGAAGAGTTCGTTGCCGACGCCTCCCACCAGTTGAGGACACCGCTCACCGGAGTGAGACTGAGGTTGGAGAACGTTGTGGAAGAGCTGGGTGAGGGTGGGCAACCCGACCCGGCAGAAGTCAGTGCGGCGATCGACGAACTGGACCGGCTATCTGACATCGTGGATCGGCTGCTCGTTCTGAGCCGTGCCGGCGAGCACGACCTGCCGGGAGAGACACTCAACTTGGCCGAACTGGTTCGCGAGACCGGATCGAGGTGGGCCAGGGCGCTGACTGAGCAGCGGATCGAGGTAGTCGGATTGGGCGCTGCTGACCCCCCACCGGGGACCGTGTTCTGCGCCCGTTCGGACTTCGAAGGGGCGATAGACGTCCTGATCGAGAATGCGTCGGCGTACTCGCCGGCAGGGTCGGTGATCGAGATTCGGGTCCGACCGGGTGAGGTTGCCATCCTCGACAGAGGCACAGGCTTGGCCGGGGGTGAGGAGGAGGCCGTATTCGAGCGGTTCAGCAGGGGCAGCGCCGGCGCAACCGTCCCCGGCGGAAGCGGCCTCGGCTTGGCAATCGCGAGGGAGATGATGGCCCCTTGGGACGCCTCCGTGGTTCTCCGTCGTCGTGACGGAGGCGGGACCGAGGCAACCCTGCGATTCCCGGCGAGTGTCTAGCCGTGAAGGTCTTTACCGGGTCCTAACCCTGAGCCCCCTAGCATCTCCACGATGGGTAGACAGGATGAGAACAGGAATCCCGAGGACAAGTCTGGCGGCCCGGGCGCATTGACCCGCAGGTACCTCGGCTGGGTGCTCTTTGGCGTCTTCGGTATCGGCGTTGCCGTCGGGATTGCCCTGGTTGCCGGACAGCTTGCAAGCCAGCCTGTCGGGATCACTGGTGAACCGGTGTCGGCAACTTCCTCTCTGGCTTCGCCACTTGACAGGCCGGCCGGGAACCCGGGCCGGAAGGCCGCCAAGCGGAGCCGCTCGACCGCCGGGGCCGAGGGGGAGAAGACTTCTCCCGGTCCGACCGGGGTAGGCAGTGCCGGGGGCGAGAGCAGGGGCTCGACAGCTCCGGCCTACGGGACGGGGGGATCCGGGGCGGTGGAGAGTTCCGGGGGATCGTCAAATTCCGGTAGCGGCTCGAGTTCAGGCGCCAGACCCGACGGCTATGAGGATTCCTCGGACAGTTCGGAATACGAAGAGGATGATTCGTCCGGGGACTACGACGACGATTACGGGGACGACGACTGATCGCCCCGCCGATCTCCGGTTGATCTAGAGCGAGTCGCCCGTCGCCTCGGCCTGGGTGGTGAGGTCGGCCAGTTCCTCCAGGCGGGCGATCTGTCGCTCGCCCTCGGCCCTTGCCGGATCACCCTCTGGCAGGCCCTCGATCATTCGGGCCACACGATTTCTCAGTTGAAGTGCGAAGTGGGGTGTGGCTGCACCGGTCAGTTCCCGGATCTCCTCGGCAGTCACCGGCCGTCCGGTGTCCAGCACCCCGAAATGTTCGGTCTCACTCATCGTCTCAGCCCGTCGTCTCGACCTTGGCCAGTTCGGCCGCGTCGTCCAGAAGTCCCTGTTGGTCGGTATCGATCAAGTTCTCGTCTCCGATTATCCAGATGTGGTTGTAGAGGGCGCGGGTCGGGTCGGTCGTGTAGCCCGGTTTGACGTCGAGGAGGTATTCCAGCAGTGGCTCCGGCGGTTTGCTCTGGTCATCGGTGAGGAGCAGGGCCGGCCAGGTACCGCCCGTGGTGAGCGGTGTGGCCGCCACTGCATCCATCGGACGATCGGAACGGGCCACCATGTAGCCGTGGCCCGGGTCGTTGAGGTTCCAGCCGAAGCTGCCACTCGAGTACCGGACCATCTCCAGGGCCATCTCCACGGGGGTGCGGGCCGAGACCCTCTCGACCTGTGAACTCACCTTGGAAAGACGCTTGACGACCTCGGCCGAGACCTGCTCGGTTGAGCCCAGGACGAAGACCGGAACCTTCGCGTTCGCCTTCTCCTCGAGGAACTCGAGGGTCGGCTTCGGTACCGAGTCCGGTGACGTGAAGAGGACCGGATCACCCGATCGAGCCGCCCAGGAGGCCGCCGGCGGGGCGAACTCCTCGGCCTCGGAGGAGGCGATGAGGATCGCGCCGGGAGGAGTCGCGGCCAATCTCGAGCGCAGCCTGGCCGTCTCGGCGGCGACTTCGGCAGGATCGGTGCCGACCACCTTCCCGATCCGGTAGCCGTTCGGTGGCGAAACAGCCCCGATCGTGAAGATCTGGTTCTCGCGGGTCACCGGCGCACCGGCCGGACCGAGTTCGGCAAGCACGTTGCGGCCCGACTCGTCCAGCACCCCGGACGGTGCGAGCATCAGTGGTGCACCGACGGGGTCGGCCGAGAGCGAAGCGGCGGCCACTGCCGCCTGCCACCGGGTCGAGTCGGCGATCGTCACAGCCACCGGCGGTGTGCCCGGTCCAGTTATCGGGTGGGCTGCGAGGAGGGCGGCCAAAGAGACCTCAACCGGATCATCAGCGGCAATTCGGGCGGTGTTCCGGCTGGCCGAGGAGGGAATACCGGCGATCTGTTGGGAGGTTCCGCCGGTGACCGTCGGCGCCGGCTCGGAGTTGGCAGAGCCGGTAGTCGTGCCCGGGGCAGCTGACTGATTCTGGTCCTGGTCGTCCGAGAAGACCAGGTAGCTGGCCAGGGCGATCATTGCCAGCACGAGCACCGCGAGTATGCCCAGCCCGGCCCACGGCGTACCGGCTGCCGGCGTGCCCGGTGGACTGTTGATTGGCTGCCTGTTCTTCAGTGCCATCCCCGTACGGTATCGCCAGGGGGAAGTCGTAAGAATGGCGGCGTGCCCTTTCCACGCGACACCGAGATCACGGCAGACGGCCACCTGGTGGTGGGCGGATGCGACCTGCTCGAAGTCGCCCGCGAGGAGGGCACGCCCGCCTATGTCTTTTCGGTCGCCGAGATGAGGGCCAGGGCGAGGGAGTTCCTCGATGCCTTTGCCGCTCGTACCGACCGGTTCGAAGTACTTTTTGCCAGCAAGGCACTGCCCGTCACGGCCGCTTATCGCCTGTTCGCCGAGGAGGGGCTGTCGGTCGATGTCGCTTCGGGCGGAGAGCTCACGATGGCCCTGGCCGGCGGTTATCGGCCCGACCGGATCTACATGCATGGCAACAACAAGACCGACGCCGAGCTGCAGCTGGCCGCCGATACCGGGGTGGGCCACCTGGTGCTCGATTCCTTCGATGAGATCGAGCGGATCGAGCGGGTCTTCGACCATCCGGTCAAGGTCCTGGTCCGGGTCACACCCGGGATCGAGCCCTCCACCCACTCCTTCATCCAGACCGGACAGGTCGATTCCAAGTTCGGTTTCGGACTCGAGGACGGCTCGGCCGCCAGGGCCATCGATGCGGCCCTCGATTCTCCCCGGCTGGACCTGGTGGGACTCCACTGCCACATCGGTTCCCAGATCTTCGAGATCGAGCCCTTCCGCCTCGCGGTGCGTGAGCTGGCGAGCCTGAAGGGTGACTGGTGTCAGATGCTGAATCTCGGTGGGGGGCTCGGCATCTCCTACCTCGAGGAGGACAGTCCGCCCGAGGTCGAGGCCTACGTGGACCTCAAGGTGGCTGCGGTGCGTGAGTTCTTCGGCGCGGACCTGAAGATCCTGATCGAGCCCGGCCGTTCACTGGTGGGGAATGCCGGACTGACCCTCTATGAGATCGGGACGATCAAGGAGATCCCGGGGATCAGGACCTATGTGGCGGTGGACGGCGGGATGTCGGACAACCTGAGGCCGATGCTCTACGGGGCCCGTTACGAAGCCGTGCTGGCCGATCGGGCTGATCGGTCAGGCGAAACCACGGTCACGGTGGCGGGCTCGCACTGCGAGTCGGGGGATATCCTCATTCAGGATGTGGAGCTTCCCGATCCCAGAGTGGGGGACATCCTGGTGATGCCGGCAACCGGCGCCTACGGCCATGCCATGGCCAACAACTACAACGGGATGCCCAGGCCCCCGGTGGTCTTCCTGGAGGACGGTCGCCAGGAAGTCGTGGTCCGTCGCGAGACCTGGCAGGACCTGCTCGAGAGGGACCGATGAGTGCCCCGTTCAAGGTCGGAGTCCTCGGACGGGGGACCGTCGGTGGTTCGTTGATCGAGCTGATCGAGTCACGGGCTGGCCAGATCGAACTGGCCACCGGTCGCGGCCTGGAGACGGCCGGGGTCCTGACGACGAGCGACGGTGACTTCGAGGAGATCCTCGCCTCCTCCGACGCAATCGTGGAATTGATCGGCGGCACTGACGATGCCCGCCGCTATGTCCTGGCGGCCCTGGAATCAGGCAAGCCGGTGGTGACGGCCAACAAACAGCTTCTGGCCCAACATGGTGACGAGCTCTTCGGGGCTGCCGATGCGGCCGGGGTGCAGCTTCGGTTCGAGGCGGCGGTGGCCGGGGTGGTACCGATCATCCGGACCCTCCAGGAGGCATTCCCGGCAGTCGACTTCACCCAGGTATTCGGGATCGTGAACGGAACGACCAACTTCATCCTCTCGGAGATGGCGGCGACCGGTGCCTCGTATGCCGAGACCCTCGAGCGGGCCCAGGAGCTCGGTTATGCCGAGGCCGATCCGACCGAGGACGTGAACGGCGCCGATGCCGCGGCGAAGATGGCGATCCTCGCCCGGCTCGCCTTCCACACCCCGGTCACCCTGGACCAGGTGGGTTACGAAGGGATCGAGTCGGTCCAGCCTGACGATCTCGCCTACGCGAAGGAGCTCGGGCTGTCACTCAAGCTGCTGGGGGTCGCCGAACGAGTCGGAGACGGCATCTCGGTCAGGGTCTTTCCCTGCTTCCTCTACCCGGGACACCCCCTGGCGCCCGTTTCGGGCCCATTCAACGCGGTCACCATCCAGGCCCCCGAGTTGACCGAGGTCACGCTCTCGGGACCTGGTGCCGGAGGACCGCAGACAGCGACTGCAGTCCTCGGGGACCTGATCTCGATCATCACCGGTGAGGCGCCGGTCCACTCGATCGACCGCGAGCTGCCGGTGGTCACTGACGTCGATTCGGCCTTCTACCTGCACCTCGAGGTTGCTGATCGGCCCGGCGTCCTCTCCGAGGTCGCACGGGTGCTGGCCGACGCCGGCATCTCGGTCAACAGCGTGGTCCAGCGTGGCATGGGAGACGATGCCCGGCTGGTCATGGTGGTCCACAGGTGCCCCGAGAAAGCCTTCCTGGGCGCGGTCGAGGAGATGGCCGGGATGGATGAGCTCCGATCGCGGCCTCGGTTCATCCGGGTCATCGAGGAAGAGTTCGTCTGAGCCAGTGATCCAGCCTCTGATCGATCGTTACCGGGAGCAGCTCCCCTTCGGACCGGACGACCCGATCGTCAGCATCAACGAGGGCTCCACTCCCCTGATCGAGGCCCCGCGAGTCTCGGAAAGGATCGGGGCTCGGGTGCTGCCCAAATACGAGGGACTCAACCCGACCGGGAGTTTCAAGGATCGCGGCATGACAGTTGCCGTCTCCAAAGCCAAGCTGGAAGGGGCCAAGGCCGTGATCTGCGCCTCGACGGGAAACACGGCCGCGAGTGCCGCCGCCTACGCGGCCCGGGCCGGGCTGACCGGAGCGGTCATCGTTCCGCAGGGCAAGATCGCCGTCGGCAAGCTGGCCCAGTCGCTGATCTACGGGGCCCGCGTGATCTCCCTGGACGGCAACTTCGATGATGCCCTGGTGGTGGTCAGGCACCTGGCCGAGAACTTCCCGATCGAGCTGGTCAACTCGGTCAACCCCTACCGGATAGAGGGACAGAAGACCGCCGCCTTCGAGCTGATCGATGAGCTCGGTGGGCCCCCCGATGCCCTGGCAATCCCTGTGGGCAACGCGGGGAATGTGACGGCCTACTGGAAGGGCTTCACCGAATGGGACACCGCGCCGCTCCTTTTCGGTTTCCAGGCATCCGGTGCGGCCCCGCTGGTCACGGGCAAGCCGGTCGACAGGCCCGAGACCGTCGCCTCGGCGATCCGGATCGGGCGGCCGGCCAGAGGCGATGAGGCCCTGGCTGCCTTCAGCGAGTCGGGAGGCCGGGTCAGAGCGGTGACTGACGAGGAGATCATCGAGGCCTACCGGTTCCTCGCCGCCGAGGAGGGAGTCTTCTGTGAGCCTTCATCGGCGGCCTCGGTCGCCGGCCTGATGGTCCACGGGATCGAGCCCGACGGTGATGCCGCCATCCCCGAGACGATCGTCTGCGTGCTGACCGGGAACGGTCTGAAGGACCCCGACACGGCCCTCGCTTCCACCCCGGGAGTGATCGAATGCTCGACCGACCTGAACGAGGTCGAGGAAGCTGTGTTCGGGGATCGCCCGACCTGAGTCGGTCGCCGATCGCCGGGATGTTTCAGCACGCCCGGCCTTCGCGCAGCCCTAGGAGCGCAGTTTGTAACCGCGCTTGAAGAGAAGCAGGTTGAGGGAGAAAAGGGCGAAGGTGGCGACCGCCAACAGGAGCAGCGACAGCTCGATGTTCACGTCGGCCTTGCCGAGGAAGCCGTACCTGACCAGGGAGATCATGTAGTAGACCGGGTTGAACTCGGTCAGCTGCCGGAAGGGCTCGGGCAGCAGGGAAGCCGAGTAGAACACCCCGCCAAGGAAGATCAACGGGGTGAGGATGAAGGTCTGGATGAAGGAGATGTCCTCGAACTGCTCGGCCCTGACCCCGATGATCACCCCCAGCTGGGAGAAGAAGAATCCGATCAGGACGAGTGAGAGGACCAACAGCAGGGGATGGGTGACCGGCAGGTCGACCAGCAGCAGGGCGACGATGAAGGTGACCACGGCGATCGCCATACCCCGGAGAAATCCGCCGAGGGAGAGGGCGAGGAGCAGCTGGCCGGGCGATGCGGGGGAGGAGAGCTGGTCATCGATCGCCCGCTGGATCTTTTGCTGGAGGATCGAGGAGGAGTTGTTGGCATAGGCGTTGGTCGACCAGGCCATCATGATCAGCCCCGGGATCACGAAGACGATGTACTCGAACCCCTCCAGGTCCCCGATCCGGGTCCCGAGTGCTGCCCCGAAGACCGTGATGTAGAGGAAGGTCTCGAGGAGCGGGGCGCCGATCGTCTGGCCCTTGATCTTCATGAAACGACTGACTTCCCGTCGCGTCAGGGTGAACAGGCGGATCATCGCCGGACTCCTCATGCCGGCTCCTCTGAGTCGAGCTCACCCAGATGAGCCCGTGAGAGCTCCTTGCGGCCCACCAGGGCCAGGTAGGCGTCCTCAAGACTCTCGACCCCGTATCTCCCGGCGAGGCTCTGACTGGAGCCCTGGGCGACTATCTCGCCCTCGTTGATGAAGGCGATCTCGTCGCAGAGTTCCTCGGCCTCCTCCAGGTAATGGGTGGTCAGCAGGATGGTCGTCCCCTGGCGGTTCACCTCCCGCACGTAGCGCCAGAGCTCCAGACGGAGTTCGACGTCTACCCCGGCGGTCGGCTCATCGAGGATCAACAGCCTCGGCCGCTGCATCAGGGCCCGGGCCAGGATCAGCCGGCGCTTCATCCCACCGCTGAGCGTCCTGGTCCTGTGATCGCGTTTTTCGACCAGGGAGAAGGCCTCCAAAAGCACTTCGGCCCGCTCCTGGCGATCGGCTTTCGGCATGCCGAAATAGCCCCCATGGAAGTCGAGGGTCTCCTCGACGGTGAGGAACCAGTCCAGGTTCAGGTCCTGGGGTGCCAGGCCGACCGCCTCACGGGCTGCCTGGTAATTGACCACTGCGTCATTGCCGAAGATCTCGACCTGGCCCGAGGTCGGCATGGCCAGGCCGGTGGCGCAGTGGATCAGGGTTGACTTGCCGGCGCCGTTCGGTCCGAGCAGGCCGAAGAACTGGCCATCGGCAATCTCGAGGGAAACTGATTTGAGCGCCTCGGTACCGGTCGGGTAACGCTTGACCAGGTTCGTGATCCCCAGCGCCGGGGGCGAGGCTCCGTTTCCGGGCGCGGGATTGTCTGGTCTGGTGGGGTCGGGGGTCATGGAGGGGGAGGAATCGGTTCCGGTCGGCTTCGGTAGCCGGTGTCGGCCGTGACCAATACCTTTACAGGTCGTGACCAGCCGCAGGAGATTAGTGCGTGTACCGGCCAGTTCGGCCAACCTCGGACCGGGCTACGACACGATGGCGGTCGCGCTCGATCGATTCCTCGAGCTCGAGGTGGAGGAGACGGCCGATTTCTCAGTCGAGGCCCCGGGAATCGGGGTGCCGTTGGACCGCACCAACCTGGTGGTCAGCTCCTTCGAGGAGCTGCACCCTGCCGAAGGAGTCCGTTTCCGGATCGGTGGTTCCGTGCCACTGGCCCGCGGTCTCGGATCCAGCGCGGCCGCGATCGTTGCCGGGTTGATGGCAGCTGACCACCTCTTCGAGCTGGGACTCGATCCCCAGCAGCTGTTTGAACGGGCGGCCGCGATCGAGGGGCACCCCGACAATGTCGCTGCCGCCGTTTTCGGTGGATTCGTCGTCTGTACCCAGGGCACGGATGCCCCGGTGGCGACCCGGATAGATGCCCCGGAGGGACTCGAGGGGATCCTGGTGATGCCTCGTGATGAGGTCGCGACTGAGCGAGCGAGGGATGTGATCCCGGATGAAATCCCGATCGCCGAGGCAGTTGCCAACTCGGCTGCCGCGGCCCATCTCGTCCTCGGCCTGAGCCGGGGGGACTTCGACCTGATCGCCCTGGGCCTGGCAGACCAGATCCACCAGGAGCGGCGCCGGCACCTCTACCCGCGTTCGATGGAGGTGGTCGAGGCCGCTCGTTCGCTTGGCGCCATCGGGGCGACCATTTCCGGGGCCGGGCCCTCGGTCCTGGTCTGGACCGGCTGGCAGGAGACCGGAGCCGTGGTCGGGGCAGTTCGCGAGATGTGTGCCGAGTGGGCCGAAGTGGAGAGGGTCGGGTTCAGCCCCCTCGGGGCCGACGTCCCGGAACTCTAGAACTTGATGTAGCTGGTGTGGCCGGGGTCGAAGCCGTTGGTCACGGGCGGGGTCTCCCTCGGCTCGGGCTCGACGTCCGGTTGGCCTGAAGGCTCGGGTGGGACATCGGGCCGGGCTGGTGGATCGGGTCGGGGTGCCGGCTCTAGCTCGGCGAGCTGTTCCCGGGCCAGGTCGAGTGGCTCTTCCAGTTCCAGGCGCTCGAGTACCTCGACCGTTAGTCGCGCGTAATCGAGCGCCTTCCTCCGGTTGTACTCATAGATCGGCTTGCCGGCCCGAGCCGACTCGGGATACACGATCGACCTCCGGATTACCGTGTCGAAGACCTTGTCGCCGAACTCGGCCCTCAGGGTCTCGAGGGTCGCCTTGGCATGCCGTGTCCGCATATCGGCAATGTTCAGGAGGATTCCCAACAGTTCGAGGTCGGGATTGAGGTTCTCCCTCGCAAGGGCGATCACCTCCATTGCCTGCTCGGCACCCTGTTCAGAGAAATGCTCTGCCTCGGTCGAGAGGATCGCCCAGTCGGCGGCGACCAGGGCGTTCACCGTGAGCAGGCCGAGGGTCGGAGGACAGTCGATCAGGACTACGTCGTACTGGCGTTTCGGTTCACGGAGGGCGTTGCGGAGCGTGAGTTCACGGCCGATCTTCCCGGCGAGGATCAGCTCGGCCTCGGCCAGGCCGAGGTTTGCCGGGATAACTCCGTCGTGGATGGCGTCGACCGCCCGCTCCCGACCGGTGAGGACCTCACCGAGGGTTGGGTAGGCCTCGGCAGACACCCCGAAGTACTCAGACAGGTTGCCCTGGGGGTCACCGTCGATCGCCAGGGTCTCGAGTCCTGACCTCCGCAGGCCATCGGCCAGTGAACGGGTGAGCGTCGTCTTGCCCGTTCCTCCCTTCTGGGAAAGGACCGCGATCGTGATTGCCACGGGGACACCTTATCCCGTCAGCCCCGGAGGTGGCCCGATGGCGGACATCCAGGCGTGGGGGGCAGGTTCTAGAATCGGGCGGGATGGGTCCCGTATATGCCGAAGCCGAAATCGATGCTCCCCGTGAGGAGATCTTCGAGTACCTGCTCGACTACCTGACGAGACCTGTCCTGTTCGGTGACTCGGCCTCCGACTTTCGGATGCTCCAGCTCGATCCCCGGGGCGTGGGTGCCGGCGCAAGATTCCGGTTTCGCCGACGCTCGGCCTGGGTTTCCCTGGCGATCACCGGCGCCGAGCGGCCGAGCCGTGTATCGGAGCGCGGTAGCACCGGTCGGGGCAACCAGACCCCTGCAGGGATGGAGTGGGAGATAACGGAGACCGAAGGTGGCCCGAGCCGGGTCAAGGTCTTCTACTGGACGGAGCCCTCGGGACTCGCGGCCGTTCCCGACCGGCTGACCGGCGGTGCCGGCTGGTACGGGCGGCTGCTGAAGCGTGTCCTGGCACATCTGAGGGAGGAGATCGAGGGTGGCAGGGAGGAGGCCGCCCCCCTCTCGGTCGCCGGCGGTAACCGCTTCGAGACGGGGATCCCCTGAGCCCACGTGGCTAATAGACTGCCGGGACGATGAGTACGAAGACCGAGACTTCCGTTGCCTCTCGCAGATCCCGGTTCGCTGTTGTTGCAGCACTGGTTGGAGCGGGCCTGTTCCTCGGGGCCTGCGGAGGTAGCTACTCGGCGGTCTCCGAGAAGAAGGACCTCTACGAGGAAGGCAAGACCTTCGAGGTCGGACCGCTTCGGTACAACGTCCTGTTCAGTCGGCAGCTCAACAAGTTCGACGTGGAGGACCGGGCCTATCTGGCGGGCAAGCCGGCCCCGGCGCCAGGCAAAACCTATCTCGGCGTCTTCATCAAGGTCAGGAACACCGATGAGGATTCACCTCATCGCCTCCCGGACTCCTTCGAGATAATCGACACCGATGGCAAGCGGTTCGAGAACCTCGATTCGGAGAGCATCTTTGCCCTCCAACCCGGAGCGGAAGTCCCTCCCGACAAGACCCTTCCGGCACCTAATTCGACGGCCGCCACCGGTCCGATCCAGGCAGCCCTTCTGGTCTACCTGGTCGAGGACGAGGTACTCGAGCTCCGGCCGATCGACCTCGAGGTCCCCGGTGACGGCAAGACCGTGAAGGTCGAGCTCGATCTCTGATCGTCTGACGGCAGGCTCGGTCGGGTTGGGCCTCGCGGGCCTCGGCGCCTTTCTCGGACTCCTCTTCCCGCTGGCGATCGAGATCGCGGTCGTTGGTTTCGCCCTGCTCTTCACGGGCGTCCTGCTCACAGCTCCGGAGGCCGACTCGTCCCGCCCGCTGATCCGCCGCTGGTGGCAGCCCCTCGCCTTCTCGGCTCTGATCTTCCTGATCGGACTCGGCCTGAGCTTCCTGTCGGCCACGGTCGGCGGCATCCTCAT
>JBBAUQ010000013.1:0-18173 GCA_040398125.1 Solirubrobacterales bacterium
GTAGGCATTGGCATTCATCCTGACGGCTCCGCCTGCGGTCCCGGGGATGTTCACCCCGAACTCGAGTCCGGTCAGGCCCCAGGCAGCCGTCTTGGCCGCCACGGAAGGCAGCCGGGCCCCACCGCCGCAGGTGACCAGGCTGGCGGACCGCTCGATTCCCGCCAGACTGCCATCGAGCTTTATCGCCAGTCCACGAAAACCCTGGTCGGCCACCAGGAGGTTGGAACCGGAACCGATCACGCCCACGGGTACCCCGGTCGAGTGGGCCCACGCCAGGGCCTCGATCAGCTCGTCCCGGCTTTCGGGCCGACAGAGGAAATCGGCCGGCCCTCCGGTCCTCACCGTGGTGAAGCGCTCCAGGGGCTGGTCAGCATGGATCCCGGGGGGAAGGGACGACTCACCCATCGCGGCTGCTCCCGTTTTCGCTCAACCGGCCGGCCAGCAGGGTGACGTCACCGGCACCGATCGTCACCACGGTCGTTCCCGGTGAGGCGATCCTCCTGACGGCTCGCTCGGCGGCGTCCAGGGTCGGAGCCCACCAGGCCGGCCTGCCGCCTGACCGTTCGGCCGTGGCTCGCAGCACGTCGAGGCCACTCACCCCCTCCAGCTCACCGATCGGCTCCTCCCTGGCCGGGTAGACATCGAGCACGATGACCTCGTCTGCCTCGGAAAGTGCCGCCCCGAAGGCCTGGCTGAAGGCCTTCGTCCGGGAATAGAGATGTGGCTGGAACACGGCCACGAGACGCTCGGGCTCGAGGCCCCTCAGCGCCCGGAGGCTTGCCTGGACCTCGGTCGGGTGATGGGCGTAGTCGTCATATATGAGGACACCATCCCGGCTACCGCGGAACTCGAGCCTCCGCCCCACCCCGGGAAAATCGGCAAGTCCGGCCGCGGCTTCATCGGGGTCGAGGCCAAGGGCCAGGATGGCTGCCAGGGCGGCCCTGGCGTCGAGCAGGTTGTGCCTGCCCGGTTGACTGAGCTCGATCCGCGCCGGACCCGGGGCATCGATGTCGAACCAGGTCACCTCGACCTCTTCACCCAGCTCCAGTCCTGCGCTTCCATCGGCCGGCAGGACCGCCCGTCCGGAAGACCTGGCGAACTGGGCGAAGGCGGCACGGAGCTCTGCAAGGCCTGACCACCGCGCATGGTGGTCCATCTCGACGTTGAGGATGACGGCCACCTCGGGAGTCAGCTTGAGGAAGCTTCCATCGCTCTCATCTGCCTCGACCACGATCAGCTCACTGCCGGTCCAGCGGCTGTTCACCTGAATGTCGCGGTTATCCCTGGAGGCGACTTCACCACCGAGGAAGAACGAGGGATCGAGCCCGAGGCCCGAGAATGCCCAGACGAGCATCGCCGTGGTCGTCGTCTTGCCGTGGGTGCCGGCGACGGCCACCACCTTGTGGTCCCGGCAGAAGTCCGCCAGTAGATCGGCCCGATGGAGCACCTGGGAGCCGCCTGCCCGGGCCTCTATCAGCTCGGGGTTGGCCTCATCTATCGCGGTCGATACCACCACTTCGGCTCCGTCGGGAAGGTTCCCGGCCCGATGCCCATGGAAAACCTCTATCCCGGCAGCCTCGACCCGCTCGAGATAGGTGGAGGCCGCCCTGTCGCTGCCCGTCACCTGGGCACCGAGCTGGTGGGCAACCAGCGCCAGCCCGCTCATTCCGGCACCACCGATCCCGATGAAATGGAGTCGTCTGTCGCTCCAGGGGACCTCGCTCATGGGGTGCTTCCTGCCACTTCGACGACCAGGTCGGCGATTCGGTCAGCCGAATCCCGGCGGGCCAGGGAGGCCGACGCCTCGGCCATCGAGGCCAGCGAGCCACGGTCGGCCAACAGGCTCGAGACCGCCTGCCTCAAGCTGTCCGGGGCGAGGCCGGCGTCATCGATGATCAGGGCAGCGCCGGCATCTCTCATCCACTCGGCATTGGCCTGCTGGTGGTCGCCGGTGGCGTGAGGGTAGGGCACCAGGATGGCCGGGCACCCAGTGGCCGCCAGTTCGAACACCGATCCCCCCGACCGCGCGAGGACGAGGTCACAGGCCGCCAGGCAGTCCCCCAGGTCGGGCTCATATTCGAGGACGGTGTACCCGGGGGGCTGCCCCCCGTTCTCGAGCAACGACTCGACCTCGCGATGGTCGCGGTGGCCGGTCACGTGAACGACCTCGTAATCCCGGTCGGGATCGAAGGCGAGGCCCTCGACTGCGGCGAGGTTGATCGAGCGGGCCCCGTGGCTACCGCCGAAAACAAGCAGGCAGGGGCTGCCTTCCGTAAGTCCCAGGCGTCGACGGGCATCCCCTCGGTCTGCCTCGAGGATCCCCTGGCGGACCGGGCGGCCAGTGACTTCGATCCGGCCCTGACCGAGGCCGTCGACCGGAAAGGCAAGGCAGATTCCGGCCGCCCAACGGCTTAACAGCCTGGTGGTTAGCCCAGGGCTGCGGTCGGCCTCCATCAGGACGAGCGGCACTCGACGCAGGCGGGCGGCAACCCCGACCGGTCCGGCGACGAAGCCCCCTCCCCCGATTACGACCTGGGCCCCGGACCTGGAAAGGAGCCTCGAGGCCCCCGGGATCGCGACGGCAGCCAGGAGCAGCGACTTCAGGGCCTTGAGGGGGTTCTTCCGATCGAGGCCCTTGACGTCGAACAGCTCGATCGGGTAGCCGGCATCGCGGACGAGATCCTGCTCGGGGCCACCGCTCGAACCTGCGAAAAGGACTTTCCAGCCCCTGTCACGAAGCGCGTCGGCGACGGCCAGGGCGGGTACGACGTGGCCCGCCGTCCCGCCGGCCGCGATCACGACCGTATTCACCTCTAGCTGCCTTTCCGTCTCGGGTTTCGGTACTCGTACCGTGGACCAGACGCAGTTTGGCACCACCGCCTGGCCGGGAAGACCCAGACCGGGTGGATGCGACACCGCCCCTGGCGACATTCAGGATCAAGCCGATCGCGGCCAGGGTCACCACCAGGCTGTTGTTGCCGTAGGAGACCAACGGCAGGGGAACTCCGGTCAGCGGAGCCATTCCCATCGCCGAGTACAGATTGATGCTGGCCTGGACGATGATCAGGCCGGTCAGTGCCGCCGCGGTGATCCGGCCGAACTCGTCCCCGGCCGACTTGGCGATCCTCAGGCCGGCCAGGGCGAACAGTCCGAACACGAAGACCAGGGCGATCATTCCGATCAGGCCGAACTCCTCACCGATCACGGCCGGGATCATGTCAGTGTGGGCTTCCGGCAGGTAGAAGGCCTTCTGGACCCCGTTCCCGGCACCAACTCCGTCCAGTCCGCCCGATCCGATGGCGATCTTCGCCTGGGTTACCTGGAAGCCCGATCCAGTCGGATCGGCCCCGGGATTGAGGAAATCGAGCAGGCGCTGGCGACGGTAGGGAGCTATCAGGGCGAAGAGCAGGCCGGCCGCTCCTATGCCTTCGGCGAGCAGGCCGAGGTCCCTGGGCCGGGCTCCGGCAACCCAGAGGGTGAGGGCTGCTGCGGCAGCGGCGATACCGGCCATGCCCATATCGGGCTGGATCAGGACGAGCAGCACCGATACTCCCGTCAGGACCAGGTAGGGAGACATGTCCCTGATCGATTCGAGGCGGTCGGGGCGGTCGGCGAACAGGTAGGCGCCGTAAAGCACCAGGGCGACCTTGAGGTACTCGGAAGGCTGGATCTGGACCGGTCCGGCGACCAGCCAGCCCTTCGTCCCGTTGACCTCCGTGCCGATCGCGAGGACGGCGAGGAGCAGGATCAGGGTCCCGCCGATCAGGGTCGGGATCATGCCCCTGACCCGGGCCAGGGGCATGCGGGCAAGGAAGAACATCAGCGCCAGCCCGATCCCTGCCGCGATCAGGGTCCTGACGAGGTAGAAGGTGCTGCTCCCGAGGCTTCCCTCGTTGAGTATCCGGGCGGTCGAACTCGCCGAGAAGACCATGACGGCCCCGAAGGCGATCAAGACCAGGGTGACCGTCAGCAGGAGGTTGTACTCCACCGAGGGCTCCCGGTTGATCGGCCGCCTGCCGCGCGTTCCCTTCTCAGGCATCCTTCCCGAGCCCCCTGACCAGGTCCCGGAACAGCTCACCGCGCTCCTCATAATCACTGAACTGATCAAAGCTGGCGCAGGCCGGGGAGAGCAGGACCACCTCGCCGGCACTGGCCATCTCGGCCGCCTGGTCGACGGCGCTCGACAGGTCCCCGCAATCGAACAGCGGCACCCCTCCGGCCTCTGCCTCGGCAAGGGCCGAATGCAACTCGGGCATGGCCTCGCCGATCAGGTGCACGGAGCGACAGGAGCTGAGAATTGCGGGTACGAGGGGTTCAAAAGATTCGCCCTTCAGGCTTCCCCCAAGTATCAGCCGCACATCGGCGTCAAAGGAGGCCAGCGCAGCACGGGTGGCACTGACGTTGGTTCCCTTGGAATCGTTGATCCAGGTGACCCCGGCAACTTCGGCAACCGGCTCCATCCGGTGGGGCAGGCCGTGAAAGCTCTCCAGGCCCCTGGCCACCGCCTCTTCATCGAGCCCGAAGCTGAGCGCCCCGGCCGCTGCGGCCATCGCATTGGCGACGTTGTGGCGACCGAGCAGGGAGAGGCGATCTACCGTGGTCAGTGGCCTCCCTTCGACCATGATCCTGCCGTCCTCTATCCAGAGGTCTACCGGGCGGTCTCCCGGCTCGGTCGGCACGTAGTGGATCCGCTGAGCCTCCCCCGGGATGTCGGCACCGGCCAGCCACTCATCGCCATCGTTGAGGATGGCGACATCGCCCTCGACCTGGTTGGCGAAGATACGTAGCTTGGCCTGCCCGTAGCTCTCCATGTCCTCATGCCGATCCAGGTGATCGGGGGCGAGGTTCAGGAAGACCGCGCAGTCAGGCGAGAAGTACTCGGTGTCCTCCAGCTGGAAGCTGGAGCACTCACAGACGACCGTCAATTCCCCGGAGGGACGGTCTCCGGCGAGACCACACACCGGACTACCGACGTTGCCCAGCGCCACGACCTCCCGGCCGGCCGACCTGAACAGGTGAGCCGTGAGTTCGGTCGCGGTCGTCTTGCCGTTGGTCCCGGTGATGGCAAGGAACCGCGAGGGAATCATCCGCCAGCCGATTTCGAGCTCGCCGAGCACCGTGATCCCGCGCTCGCGGGCAGCGACGACAACCGGGGCATCGGTCGGGACTCCGGGACTCTTGACCAGGGTCGCCACCCCTTCCAGCAGCTCGATCCCGTCGTCGTCGAGCCGGTATTCGATCCCTGCGTCATCGAGGCCACCGAGCCCCTCCGGTCGCCCCGAGTCGACGCCCTTGACCGACTGCCCGGCCCCGGCCAGGGCCTCGACGGCCGCCAAACCGGAGCGGGCCAGGCCGACCACGAGAAAGGGTCCTTCGGGCAGCGGCGGTCGATGCTTCTCGGAGTAAACGCGGTCAACCTTGGAGATTTCGGGGGCAGGGGCCGTTTCCCTACCCCGGAGCGGTCCCGATGGGATTCAGACCGACTGCTGGTAGAGCGCGAAGCCGATTCCGCTGCAGACAGCCGCGATGATCCAGAACCTCAGCATCACCTTGGTTTCCGACCAGGCCATCATCTCGAAGTGGTGGTGCAGGGGGGCCATCAGCAGGACCCGCCGACCGAAGCTCTTGAAGCTGAACACCTGCACCAGGACCGACAGTGCCTCGATTACGAAGATCCCGCCGATGATGATCAGCAGGATCTCGGTCTGGGTCACGACCGCAAAGGCACCGATCGCCCCGCCGAGACCGAGCGACCCCGTATCCCCCATGAAGATCGAGGCCGGAAAGGCGTTGAACCAGAGGAAGCCGACGCAGGCGCCGACCAGGCAGGCTGCCAGCAGAGCCAGGTCTTGCTGGCCGAAGGTGATGTAACAGATCGCCGTGTAGGTCAACAGGACGATCGCGCTCGATCCGGCAGCCAGGCCGTCGAGGCCGTCTGTCAGGTTCACGCCGTTGGTGGCACCGGCGATCACCAGGAAGACCAGCAGGAAGTAGAGGACCGGGCCGATGTCGAGGCTGAGGTCGCTTATCCGGAAGAGGATCTGTGGTTCGAGGCCGAGCTGATTGCGGACGAGCCACCAGAGGACCAGGGCGATCAGGACCTGGGCCAGGAGCTTGTACCGGGCAGGCAGGCCGAGGGATCTGCGTTTGAAGACCTTGATGTAGTCGTCGGCGAACCCCAGGGCGGCACAGGCAAGCGCCGTCCCGAAGACGATCAGGCCGGCGGTCCGGTCATCGCCGTCGGAGAGGACCAGGAAGGGAACGATGATCGCGGCGAAGATGATCAGGCCGCCCATGGTCGGGGTACCGGCCTTGGAAAGGTGCCCGCTCGGACCGTCCTCACGGATGTGCTGGCCGAACTCCCGCTCCCTCAGCAGCAGGATGAAGCGGGGCGAGAGGAACAGGCAAATGAGCATCGAGGCGATCGCCCCGATCACTATCTCTCCCATCAGGCCCCCTCCCTCTCGACCAGCTGCTCGGCGACTGCCTCCAGCCCGGCCGACCTCGAGCCCTTGACCAGGATCACCGAGTCCGGCTCGAGCATGCCCTCCAGCAGCTCGGCAGCCTCGCTCGGGTCCGAAGCCTGGCTGTCGGGCTCGTACTGGGCCGCCTCGGGTCCGACGCCGATCACGGTCTCGATGCCGAGCTCGCGTGCCAACCGGCCGACCTCGGCGTGGTAGGCATCAGAGTCCTCGCCGAGCTCCCCCATCAGCCCCAGGACGGCGATCCGTCTGGAGGCCTCGGAATGGGATGCCAGATGCTCGAGGGCAGACCTCATCGAGACTGGATTGGCGTTGTAGCAGTCGTTCAGGAGCAGGACCCCTCCCCCCAGGCGTATCCGCTCGCCCCTAAGGCGGGAGAACCGTATCTGACCAGTCCGCTCGGACATCGAACCCAGCGTTACCCCAAGGGCCAGCCCGGCCCCGATTGCCGCCAGGGCATTCATCAGGTTGTGAGCCTCCGTGAAGGGGAACTCGAACCGTTCAGTGCCCTCAGGGGTCGAGACCAGGGCAGCGGTCTGATCACCCTCCCTACGGCTTTCGGCGAGGAATACGTCACCGCCCTCCCCGAACCTGATCACAGCCGGGGCGCGGGCGATATGGGGCTCGAGTTCTCCCGCCTGGACAGGCGCTACCAGCACACCGTCATCGGGCAACCCGTCGATCAGCTCGGCCTTGGCCCTGGCCACTCCCTCGACCGAACCGACCAGCTCCACGTGCACCGGTCCGACCCCGGTGATCACCCCGACCTCGGGCTCGGCGATGGTAGCCAGGAGCTCGATCTGGCCAAACCCCCGCATCGCCATCTCGAGTACGAGGATGTCGGTGCCGACCGGTGCCGAGAGGATCGTGAGCGGCAGGCCGATCTCGGTGTTGAAGTTCTCCTCGGTCGCGTGGACCTCACCGGGAAAGAGAGCCCTGGCGATGTCCTTGACGGTCGTCTTGCCGTAGGAGCCGGTGATCCCGAGGACCCTCGCCCCGAGGCTCCGGCGCCAGTCGCGAGCCAGGTCCTGAAGGGCGACCAGGGGGTCCGCGGTGACAAATACCCAGCCATCCACCTCACCGGACGTCAGGCCCTGGTCATGATCCGGTGAAACGACAACGCCCCAGGCCCCGGCAGCCAGTGCCCCGGCAGCGAATTCCCCGCCGTCGGTCTTTTCACCGGGGAGCCCGAAGAAGAGGTCACCTGGGTCGACCTTCCGGCTGTCGATCGACGCCCTGGTCGGATAGGCCTGGTTGCCCTCGGCGAGTATCCGGGCCCCGGTCACGGCCGCAATCCGGTCTGGCGGGATCTCGATCAACCGGTCGCCCCGAGCTGTCCACGCAAATGCCGCCGGGCGACCTCGCGATCGTCGAACGGGATCTTCCTGCCGTTCTCGAACTCCTGGCCCTGTTCATGCCCCTTGCCGGCTATCACCACGATGTCCCCCGGTTCGGCCATCCCCAATGCGGCGTCGATCGCCGCTTCGCGATCGGGTTCGACGACGGCCGAATCGGGGTCCCCGAGTCCGGCAACGATCTCCTCGATGATCATCCCTGGATCCTCGGAGCGCGGATTGTCCGAGGTGATGACCAGGAGGTCGGAGCCGTCCTCCCCGGCCCGACCCATCAGGGGGCGCTTGGATCGGTCGCGGTCCCCGCCGGCGCCGAGCACGGCGATCACCTTGCCCTCGGTCAACTCACGCGCGGCATCGAGGACGCTCGCCACCGAATCCGGTGTGTGGGCATAGTCGACCAGGACGCCGAACTCCTGGCCTTCTTCCACCGGCTCGAGTCGGCCCGGGACGGGGACGGCCCGGCCGAGTCCCTCAACCGCGACGGCCGGGTCGACCCCCAGACAGACGGCTCCGGCCAGGGCCGCAAGCGAGTTGGCGACGTTGAAGCGACCGGGAAGGCGATTCCGGACCTGGAGCTCACCGGCCGGGGAGTCCACCACGAACCGGGCGCCGCCCAGATCGAAGTGGATGTCCCGGGCCGAGTAATCGGCATCTCCGGCCGAGGCCGAGAAGGTGATCGCATCGAAATCGGCCGCCAGTCTCTGGCCGTAGGCGTCATCGATGTTCACCACTGAATGCTGCGGGCCTGACTCGAACAGCAGTCTCTTCGCCGCGAAATACTCCTCCATGCCCCCGTGGAAATCGAGGTGATCCTGGCTCAGGTTGGTGAATACCGCCAGGGAGAAATCGATGGCATCACAGCGGGCCAGGGAAAGGGCGTGGGAGGAAACCTCCATGACGCAGGCAACGTCACCGCCCTCCAGCATCTGGCGGAAGGCGGCCTGAAGATCGATCGCCTCGGGAGTGGTTCGGCCGGCCTCGCGCTCCTCCCCGCCGATCACCTGGCTGACCGTGCCGATCATGCCTGTCTGGCGACCGCTGTACTCGAGGATCTGACTCAGCAGGAACACCGTGGTCGTCTTGCCGTTGGTTCCGGTCACCCCCGCCACCTGCAGCTCCTTAGTCGGGAATCCATAGAAGGCCGCGGCCAGCGGGGCCATCGCCTGGCGAGCATCCTCGACCAGGACCTCGGTCACGCCGAGGCCGAGTCCGCGTTCCACCACCAGGGCGGAGGCCCCGGCGTCCACGGCCGCCTGGGCAAAGTCATGACCGTCACTCTCGCCGCCCGGAACACAGATGAACAGGCAACCGGGGCCGGCCTCGCGGCTGTCGTAACAGATCCCCGACACCTCGATCCCGGCATCGCCGTTCGTCTCGAGGACCTGCAGGTCCGCGGTGAGATCAGTCAGCCGCATGGGCCGAATTCTAGGTGCCTAGTCGGTGGGCACTCCGAGGTAGGGGAGCGCAAACGAGGCTATCTCCCCGAAGGCCGGCGCGGCAACCACACCGCCCTGATGGCCGTTCTTCGGCTCGGAGGCCATCACGGCAACCACTATCCGTGGATCGTCGGCCGGGGCGATGCCGACGAACGATCCGACATAACGGGTCTCGGAGTATCCGTTCTCGGTAGCGATCTGGGCAGTACCGGTCTTACCGGCGAGGGTGTACCCGGGGACCTGGATGGCCGAGGCCGTCCCGCCCGGCTCGAAGACGCCCTCGAGCATCGACCTGACCTCGGCCGCCACCTCCGGTGAGACGACCCGCTTGCCGGATGGATGCCGAACCGGCTCTCCGTCGACCTCGCTGACCAGGCGCGGTGGCCTGAGGATCCCGCCGTTGGCCAACGCGGTATAGCCGGTCGCCATCTGGATAGGAGTTACCGAGAGACCCTGGCCGATCGGCAGGTTGCCCATGGTCGAACCCGAGTAGTCCGAGTACGGGATCACGATGCCCTGCTCCTCCCCGGGAAAGTCGATGCCGGTCGGCTCACCGAAGCCGAAACGCCGGATCCAGCGATCGAACTTCTCCCCACCCATCTCGAGGCCGATGGTCACCGCGCCAACGTTCGAGGACTGGGCGAGGATCTGGCCGACGTCCAGGGTCACCGTACCCCTCGGTGAGGCCTCCTCGATCGTCCGGTCGTAGAGGGTGATGCTCGGTGCCAGGGTGAAGGCGTCGGTCGGCGCGACCGTCTCGGACTCGAGGGCTGCAGCGACGGTGAAGGCCTTGAAGGTCGAGCCGGGCTCATAGGTGTAGGAGGTACCGATGTTGACCAGCTCACGCTCGGTGGTCTGATCCATGCGCTCGGGGTCGATCGCCGGCCAGTTGGCCATCGCCAGTACCTCGGAAGTCTTCGCATCCATCACCACGGCCGATGCGTTCACCGGATAGTGCCGGTCGCCGATCCCGGCGAGGGCTCGCTCGACCTCGGCCTGGATTGCGGCATCGAGGGTCAGCTGTATGGAGGCACCGTCTACCGGGTCTCGGAGGGTGTCGAAGTTGATCGGCTGGCCGAGGGCGTCCTTGACGAGGTGCTTTTCGCCGTCCTGGCCGCGCAGCACGTCGTCATAGCGGTTCTCCAGGCCGGTAAGTCCCTCGCCTTCCGAATTCACCACGCCGAGGACCTGGCCGGCCAGGCTCCCCTGGGGCCTGGTCCTGATCGTGTCGGGATGCTGGCCGATGCCCTCCAGGCCGAGCTCCTCGACCTGCCTGGCCCGTACGAGGTCGACCTTCCGCTCCACGTAGGAGAACCCACCCGGGGCAGTGATCGCCTCGCGGACGTCTCCCTGCTCGGAACCGAGGGCGCTGGCGATCGCTTCGCTCTCGCTCTCGGGGTCCTTGATCTGGTACGGAGTCGCGAAGACGCTGGCCCCTTCCTCCGATCCGGCGAGCTCCCGGCCGTGACGATCGAGGATCCCACCTCGCATCCCCGGTACGAGGATGCGATCTTCCTGCTGCCCTGCCGCCTGGGATGCCAGGGCCGGGCCCTGGACCCCCTGCAGCCAGAAAGCCCGGGTCAGTATCCCGACGAGCAAGAGAAGGGAGACCAGGAAGAGCAGACCGACGCGAGACTGGGTTCGCGCCACCGGGGCTCAGCCTCCCTGGGCGGCCAGCCGTTCCGCGGCGGCGGCGAAATGCTCGGGAGAGTGGGTGAGGAAGTTGATCTCTTCGGTCGGCGGGGTGACCATGCCGGCCTCCCCGGCCTCGGCCTGGACCGTCGGTATGGAGACGGCGTTGACGACCTGGGATCCGAGAATCGTGTTCTCGCGCTCCAACTTCTGTATCTGACCCTGGGTCTGGCTCAGGTCGGCGCCGAGGCTGACCGTGATGACGTTGACTGCGACGATGCCGGCAAGCAGCACCCCGATCACACCGATCCAGATCCGTGACCTGGCCATTCCCCGGACAGCGGGCGACTCGGGCAGGCGTCCGACCGCGCTGACCGTCTTGCTGGCCAGGTCACCGGAACGACGTTTCCGGGCCGGGGCCCTGTGTCGTGCCGGCGCGGCCGGGCGACGCCTGGTCGGCCCGTACGGCCTGGTCGCCGGGGCCGGGAGCACCGCAGCCGACGCTCGGGCGGCCGGCATCAGGCACCCCTCCCCTCGGTGAGCTTCAAGGCCCCGCGCAGTCGGGCAGAGCGTGAGCGCGGGTTCGCCTCTACCTCGGCCTCGTCGGGGGTTATCGGCTTACGGGTGAGAAGCTCGGCTTCGGGCTCGTCACCGCAGACACAGACCGGGATCTCGGGCGGACAGGTGCAGCCACGGGCAAGATCGGCGAAGAATCGCTTGATCCGGCGGTCTTCCAGTGAGTGGAACGAGATGGCAGCCATCCGGCCACCGACGTCGAGCGTGTCCCAGGCGATCGGCAGGGCTGCATCGATCGATTCCAGCTCGCCGTTGACAGCGATCCTCAACGCCTGGAAGGTGCGACGGGCCGGATGTGCCGTTCCGAACCTCGCGGCGACCGGCATTCCGGCCCTGGCGGCCTCGACCAGATCCGAGGTGGTGGCCAGCGGACGGCGACTGACGATCTCCCGGGCGATCCCGCCGGAGTAACGCTCTTCGCCAAAAGTCCGGAGGATCTCCCTGATGCGTGACTCGGGCCAGTTGTTGAGTATCTCGGCCGCTGTCAACTCCTGGCGTGGGTCCATCCTCATATCGAGGACGGCCTCGTGTGAATAGGAAAAACCGCGTTCGGCTGCGTCTACCTGGAGGGAAGACATCCCAAGATCCATATACAGGATGCTGGCCCGCACTCCTTCCTGCTGGAGCTCAAAAAGGGCCTGACTGAACTCGCGGGCGATGAACCTCGTCTGGCAGGGTGCATCGGACTCGAATTCGGCGAAGGCCGCCCCGGCGACCGGATCCCGGTCGATCGCGACCAGGAGTCCCTCGGGACCGATGGCCTCGGCAAACAGGCGGCTGTGCCCGCCGCCCCCGAAGGTGCAGTCGATGACCGTATCTCCCGGTGCCGGCGCGAGAAGCTCGACCAGTTCCGGTCCGAGAACGGGGATGTGCCCAGCCGGCGTCGGCTTCATCGACGCCTCCCAGGCAATCGCAGTCGCAGCACGAGCACTCAACCGGTCACCTCCGACATCCCCTCGGCGATCTCGGGGAAGTCCTTCTGCAGGCGGCCGTTTTCCTTTTCCCACTGGGCGGTGTCCCAGATTTCGATGTACTCGCCGGCGCCCACCACGGTGCAGGAGCCATCCAGTCCGGCCGCTTCGGCCAGGTGACGCGGAATTCGCACCCGGCCGGCCGAGTCGAGCTCACCTTCCGCTGCTCCCGAGTTGAACAGCCGGCGCATCCGCCGGGCGTTCTCACCGAACGGGCTGAGAGGGGCGATGTACTGCTCAGAGATCCTGTCGAACGACTTCTCGGGCAGGAGCCAGAGGCAGCGATCCGGACCCTTGGCGATGACCAGACCCTTGGAGAGGGCCTTGCGAAACCGGGCCGGCACCGTGAGCCGATCCTTGGAGTCGAGGCTGTGCTCATGCTGACCCCGGAACGCCACCGCTTTCTTTCCCTTTCCTCGCTAGCTCGTTCGATTCGACTGGTCTTGATCAAGTCTCGGAACCGGGGTGGTGAGGTGGGAGGAACCTCATCACCCCGGTCCGTGGCTTCAACTGATGGGCAAGCTACCCCACTTTCTCCCACTTTGCAACACGACCCCCCATTTTCGCCCTGAATCACCCCCAAAGGCCCCTCGGGAGACAGGCGGTCATCCCGCTCCAGCACGAGGATTCCGCATGACAACACGAACATACGCTCGCCATCGGGAAATTTTTTTCCCGATCCCCTTGACAGAACCCTGAGGCGGTCCCCCGGGCGACCGACATCCGGAAGATTGACTCAGCCGGCCCCGTCGAACACGCCCAGGAGATCGTCCGAATTGGCCACGAGGGCCGCGACCAGCATCAGCATCACCGAAGGCACGAGGACGAAGGCGATGACCAGCTGGATCTTGGGGGCGGCCCGGGCAGCTTCCTCCTGGATCTGGCGACGGTGATGGTGTCTCAGATCGGTGGCCTGCCGGCGAAGGTGCTCGGCAAGGGGTGAGCCGAACTTACGGGACCGGTCCAAGGTGGCGCAAAACGATGCGATCCCGGGGCTTCGGACCCGGTCCCTCAGTTCCGCCAGTGCCTCCTCTGGCGGTCTGCCCCACTCGATCTGGCGGGCAGTCAGGCCTAGCTCCTCGGCCAGCGGACCCCTCCCCCTCGTGCCGAGCTCGGCCATCGCCGGCCCAATCTGCCTGCCCGTCCCGACTGACACGGCGAGCAGATCCAGCGCATCGGGCAGAGATGCGGCGATCTGGCCGAGGCGCCTACGAGCCAAACGAGCCAGCAAGAGATCCGGGACCAGGAAGCCAAGACCGACCACGCCGGCCAGGATGAAGAAGCCGAGTCTTGCGGGCAGCAGGGGCGAGAGTGTCGCCGCGAACAGGAAGGAAGTCACTGCGAGGACAACTTTCACCAGGAGAACGGTGACGGGGTTTACCTCCCGGGCCAGACCGGCCCGCATGAGCATCCCCGGTATCCCCAGGTCGGCGGCCAGGCTCTCCGAGCGGCTCCCGGTCGGACCCTGTGTCCGGGTGCTCCTGCGGCTCGAGGCAAGGGAGCACACCAGGCCTGTAATCACCGCGCCGAGCAGAGCCGAGCCACCAACGATCAGCAGCGGGCCGAGCTGTCTCAAGATGGCCCGACCTTTGCCACACGGGAGATGACGAAAAACCCGAACAACTGGAAAAGGAGAGAGGCGACCAGGAGGCTCAGGGCAATCCCGGAGTCGCCGATCGAGGACAGGAGGTCAGCTCCGGTCAACTGGATGAAGGCGCCCGCTCCGACTGGCAAGGCTGCCACGAGAAATCCCGTGAAACGCGCCTGGGCGGTTGCCGTTCGGGCTTCGTCCGTCATGCGATCGCGCTCCACGGCACCATCGGCAAACCTCCGGAGCAGGCCGGCGAGATCTCCGCCGGAGAACGAAAGGCTGGTTACCGCCCCAGCGAAGGAATCGATCCTGACGGTGCCGACTCGTCGGGTCATTCTGCTGAGGGCCTCGCTGGTGGAAAGGCCCATTCCGAGATCACGAGCGATCAAGCTGAGCTCGAACGCCACTTCGCCTTCCAGCCCCTGGGCGAGGGTGGCCAGGGCGCCCCGAGGTGACTGACCGGCCGTCAGGCTGTCGGCAAGAGCCCGGGCGGCTTCCGGAAGCCCCCGGTCGACCGCAAGCCTGTAGCGAACCGTTGCTCGGGCGATCAGCCAGCCGACGACGATCGGCACAGCTCCGGCCAGAGTCCCGGCTACGACCGGACCGCCGAGCGTCCAGCCAGCGATCACCGCTATCAGGCCAAAGAAGCAGGCCAGCCCCAGTCTCTCGCGGAGGTTCGGAACGTGACCCTCATCGACGGTCCGGAGGAAGGGTTCAAACCAGCCAAGCAGCAGTCGACCGGGCCCCAGGCCGGCTCGTCCCATCTCAAAGACCGTGAGGGTCGCCAGCAGGGCCGCAAGGATCACGCAGAGGATCGCAAGGGCAGGCGCTCCCCCACTCACGACATGCCCAGCTCCCGGACCTCGATGACTTTTCGACCGCCTTCCGGTAGGCGAGCGACATGGACGATGAGATCGAGTCCTCGCTCGAGCTGCCGGGAAATGACTTCGGCCGGCAAACCGACACCGGCCATCAGTGCGAGGACCTCCAAACGAGCCAGGGCGTCATCGGCCGAGCTGGCGTGAACGGTTGACATGACACCGTCATGACCGGTGTTGAGCGCGCTCAGCAGGTCGAAGGCCTCCCCACCCCTGACCTCCCCGATTACGATCCGGTCGGGCCGCATACGGAGTGCGTTGCGCAAGAGATCCCGGATGGTCACCTCGCCGCGACCCTCGATCCCGGCCGGCCGGGTCTCGAGCCTCACTACGTGGGGCTGCTGCAGTTTCAGTTCAGCCGCATCTTCGATCGTGACGACTCGCTCTCCGCCCGCGATGAAGCTGGAGAGGGCGTTGAGGAGTGTCGTCTTCCCGGACCCGGTTCCGCCGCTTACCAGCAAGCTCTTTCGCTGGGTCACTGCCTGCCGTAGCTGGTCAAACTGATCGCTGGTCAGTGAACCGTTGGCCAACAGCTGGTCAGGGCCAAGTCCACGGTCGGGGAAGCGCCGGATCGAGACGGCCGGCCCGTCAACGGAGAGGGGCGGGATGATCACGTTGACTCGCGATCCGTCCGGCAGCCTGGCGTCAACCATGGGATTGAGCTCATCAACCCTCCGACCTAGCGGAGCGAGGATCCGCTCGATCGTGTTTCGCAGGTGCGATGTGCTTTGGAACTTCACCCCGACTCGCTCGACACGGCCCTCCCGCTCGACGAAGACCCGGTCGAACCCGTTGACCATGATTTCCTGCACGCTGGGGTCCTCCAGCAGTTCCTCGAGGGGACCCAACCCGGAAACCTCCCTGACGATTCTCTCCTCGAGGATCCCCCGGGCCGACGCCGACAGAATCGGTGCCTCGTTCCCCACTGCCGCCCGGATGGCCGTAATCACGTCACCACCGGAATGGTCGGGCCTGCCGGCGGTCCCGTCTTCGGACACCAGTCGTTCATGGATTCCGGTGGCGATACGCTCGAGAGCGTCCACGGGCCTCTCTGGCCGTGCCATCAGCCGAGGCGCCCGGGTAGCAAGGTCAGCCTTCGTCCGGCCGTCTCGGCGTCAACCAGGCTGATCGCCCGAGCCCGGGTCACGGCAATGGTGGCTCTGCGCATTACCGGTTCGGGGCCGGCCTCGGGATCGGCAGGATCTATGGCCAGCAACCGGGCCGAACGGGCCACCGTACGGGTCGAGCCCCTGCCGGTGGCATTCGGTGACGGGCCGACCAGCACATCGACCCGAATCCCGGCGCCGAGGCCGGCCGGAGCACTGACCGAGAGCTCAACTGGAACGAGGCCGGGGGCGCCGGTTGGACCGCCCCGCCCCGGGATCCCCGGCCTCCGAACCAGATCGACCGTCAGGTAGAGACCGCCGGCGAGGCCGATTCGCGGCTCGAGGCCGATCGCCTCAGCGGGATCGGAGAGGGCAGAGGCCGGGGCAAATCGCATCGGAACCTGTCGGACGGCGAGCCTGCGAACGGCCACCGAAGGGGAGATCTCGAGTCCTCGGGCAATCCGCGAGGTAGTCACGACGACCGGTCGGAACTCGCCATACCGGTTTGAGACTGATCCGGAATAGGAACTCACCAGCAGCACACCGACTCCGGCCGAGACGAGCGCTCCCACTCCCATCAGGACCATCCTTCGTCGGGGACTCACCAGTTGACCCGCACCCTCCTCCCGGCCACCGAGCCAACTCTGGCAAGTGGCAGGACCAGGGCGGCCCGGGAACCGTTCGGGTCGAGCACCACGTCCAGCCTGCCGCCGTGCCCTCGAGCCGTCTCATCGACAATCTCGAGCCCGTGGCCGTGGCGATCCCCACCCGAACGCTCACCCCTGTGTTCCCCGAGCGCAGGGAGACCGGAACGGCCGGAATCGACCACGGAGAGAGTGACCGAGCGGCCGTCTGTCGATCCCCAGACCTCGATTCGGTTTCCCCCGTGCTCGATCGCGTTGAGAATCAGGTTCTCCAGAGCACCGGCAAGGGCCAGGCCGTCCCCGCGCACCAGGACATCCTGGCCGGACCACCTCAGACTGAGATCAGATCCGGCGAGGCGAGCCCGCGGCAGCCAGCGCCTTACGCAGGCATCGGCCATCAGCTTCACCGCGACCAACTCGCTCCTGGACTTGGCTACAGGGCCACCGTTGATCGCCCGATCGAGCTCAGCAAGGGCCCGCATGGCCTGCTTGACCGGATCATGCAACGAGGCCCCCGATACAACCCTGAGAAAGCCTGACTCGGCCCTGACGGGGTCACCGACTGCCTGACCGGCAGGTGCCCCAAGAGCCAGCGCCTGCAGGGGTCGCCTCAATTCATGCAGGGCACGGTTCAGGGAACGGGCCGTCCGGGCCCTTCGTGATCGGCCACGCAAGGCCAGGAAAAGGGCGAACGCCAACGCCGTGATCAGCAGACCCAAGCCTTGGGGCTCACCGGTCAAGGCTCGATCAACCGGTAGCCAACACCCCAGCAGTTCAAAACGAAGCGACCGTGCTCGGGGTCGAGTTTCCGCCGCAGGCGGCTGGCGTGAGCCTCGAGGGTCCGGGTATGGCCCATCGAGCGATAGCCCCAGACATCCCTGAGTAGCTCTTCCTTGGAGAAAACCCTCGTCGGTTCTCCGGCCAGTGTCGAGAGCAGAGAGAACTCCTTCGCCGAGAGGTTCACCGGCCTTCCGGCAACCAGGACAGTCCGCTCCTCCTGATTGATCTCTATCTCGGCTACCCGAGTTGCCTTGCCCCGGCGGTCCCGACGCCTCCTCAGCAGGGCCTCCACCCTGGCAAGGAGTTCGGGGTAGTGGAAGGGTTTGACGAGGTAGTCGTCAGCTCCCTGCTCCAGGCCCCTGATCCGGTCCCGCTCAGTGCCGAGGCCACTGACCACGATGATCCCGAGAGCCGGATCGAATCGACTCACCGCCCGATCGGGGTCGCGAAGCTCCCTGAGGACATCTAGACCAGAGGCATCGGGCAGGTTCAGGTCGAGCAGAAGGAGGTCGGGGTTGCCGTACTGGCAGAGCCTCAAGGCATCGGCTGCCGTTGGCGCAACCTCGACCCCGTAACGATCAGCGGTGAGATTGTCGCCGAGCAGTTTCAGCGTGGCCTCGTCGTCCTCGCAAATAACCAGCTGTGCGATCTCGTCTCTTTCCGGAATCACCCTGCCCTACTGAGGTCGTGGCTCCCAGTTGTCTCCCCCCCGGGTGAGGACG
>JBBAUQ010000014.1:0-17640 GCA_040398125.1 Solirubrobacterales bacterium
CACCGACGTACCCGAACACCGACTCCCGGCATCGCGTGTTGAACTCGGCGATCCCGAAGTCCTCGATCTCCTGCTTGGAAGAGATACCGAGTTGCTTCTCGACCTCCAGCTCGACCGGAAGTCCGTGGCAGTCCCAGCCTGCCTTGCGTGGCACGCGAAAGCCCTTCATCGAGCGGTAGCGCGGGTAGACGTCCTTGAAGACCCTCGAGAGAACGTGGTGGGACCCCGGTCGTCCGTTGGCGGTCGGCGGCCCCTCATAGAAGCTCCAGACTTCGGCGTCGGCCCGCTGTTCCAGCGACCGTCCGAAGACGTCGTCCTCCTTCCAGCGGCGCGCGATCTCCTCCTCCATGGCAGGAAACGACTGCTTCGGATCGACCGGGCGAAACGGTGGCATTGCGCGGTGATGCTATCGGTGCCTGACCGGCGCCGATAACCTGCGCCGGTGGCCGAGTACGAGCTCCAAGACAGGGTTCTGCTGATCACGGGCGGGGCGCAGGGCATCGGGCTGGAGACGGCCCGCAGTGCGATCGGGCGCGGCGCCCGCGTGGTGATCGTCGACCTGGAGCTCGCCGATGCCGAGCGGGCAGCGTCGGAATTGGGTGAGCGGGCCATCGGCCTGGCTGCCGACGTGACTGACCCGGAAGCCCTGCAGCGGGCCTTCGACCAGGCTCGGGACCACTTCGGCCGGGTCGACGTGGTGGTCGCCAACGCCGGCATCACCCCGCCCAAGACGACCACCCGTGCGCTCGATCCCGGGATCTGGGAGAAGGTTGTCGAGGTCAACCTGCTCGGCGTCTGGCGCACCGTGAAGGCCGGGCTGGAGGACGTGATCGCCAACCGGGGCCAGGTCGTCCTGATCGCCTCCTCCTACGCCCACGTCAACGGTGTGCTCAACTCGAGCTACGCCGTCTCGAAATCGGCCGTCGAGGCCTTCGGCCGAGGATTGGGGGTCGAGCTTGCCGCCCACGGTGCCGGAGTGACCATCGCCTACTTCGGCTACGTCAAGACCGGGCTGATCAGCGAGGCGTTCGACCAGCCGCTCGCCGATGAGTTCCGCCGGGAGGTCGCCCCCTCCTTCCTGACCCGGCCGATCGACGTGACACGGGCGGCCGAGGCACTGGTCGATGGGATCTCGGAACGGGCACACCGGGTGATCGAGCCATCGGTCTGGAAGGTGCCGTTCTACCTGCGCGGTGTCCTGATGCAGCTCTCGGACCGGATGTTGGAACGCAACCGGCGAGGCTCGGCCCTGATCGAGCAGATCGAGGACCAGTCGCTGGAGGAGGGTCGATCCTCGTGACCGGTGGCTACCTGCTGGATGACCGGGTCTTCTTCATCACCGGCGCCGCCCAGGGGATCGGTCTCGAGGTTGCCCGGATGGCCCATGCCCGGGGGGCGGCCGTAGTCCTCACCGATGTCGAGGGGTCGGGAATCGAACGGGCGGCCGACCTGGTCGGTCCCCGGACGCTCGGCCTGGTCGCCGACGTGCGTGACCTCGGTCAGATCGAGGCGGCCTTCGATGCGGCCGTCGAGCGCTTCGGCCGGGTCGATGTCGTCGTGGCCAATGCCGGGATCGCGCCCGAGATCACCACGGTCCGCTCGGCCGACCCCGAGGACTGGGAGAGGGTCGTGGACGTCAACCTGTTCGGTGTCTGGCGGACGGTTCAGGCAGGCCTGCCCCAAGTCCTCGCAAACCGAGGCCAGTTCGTCCTGGTCTCCTCTTCCTACGCCTTCATGAACGGTGTCCTGAACAGCCCCTACGCGACGGCGAAGGCCGGGGTCGAGGCGCTCGGTCGGGCGCTCCGGGCCGAACTCTTGCCTCGCGGGGCGAGCGCGACGGTGGCCTACTTCGGCTGGATCCGTACGGAACTCGTCCGCAAGGCCTTCGACGACCCGATCGTCGACCGGATGCGCCACGAGGCCGTCCCCTCCCTGCTGACCCGTCGTATCCCGGTCCGCCGGGCCGGCCGGACGATCATCAGCGGCATCGAGAACCGTTCTCCCCGGGTGATCGCCCCCTTCGAGTGGCGTCTCCTGTTCCTGCTGAGGGGCGTCCTCGGTCCCTTCACCGACCTTGGCTTCGAGCGTGACCCCCAGGTCGCCGAGATCGTCCGAGCTGCCGAGCAGAGATCGGCCCGGAGCGGCTGATCGGTCCCCTCAGCCGGCCGGCCCGTTCGCCTTCCGGCCCCGGTCCTTCTTGTCCTTGACCGGCTGCAGGGCGTGCAGGCTCGAGTAACCGGTTAGGTAGATCCTTTCCCCGTCCGTGATTACCGGCGTGTAGGTGCCGGTTGGATACTGGAATACCTGGCGACCCGAGCGGGTGTTGTAGCCCAGCGTCGTCGTGTTGGTGAACTCGGCCACGTAGACGGTCTCGCCGAGGACCGTCAGCGAGCCGATCACCTGGCCGCCGACCGGCTTCGACCATCGGGTAGAGCCGGTCTTGGCGTTCAGGGCGTAGATGTTTCCGTCGAAGGAGCCGATGAATACGGTCGGCGGGGTCTTCCTGGTCTGGGTGACTGCCGGGCCGGAGTAGACGTACCCGCCCGTCGAGCGACTCCAGGCCAGGGTTCCGTCACGGATGTCGTAGCTGTAGATCCGACCGTCGTTGTTGCCCGAGAAGACCCGACCGAAGGCGACGGCCGGAGTCGAGTAGAAGGTTCCGCCGGTACCGAATCCAGAGCCCTGCGAGCCGCTCTGCCACTTCAGCTTGCCGGTCCGGGCGTTGACCGCGTTCATCACCCCGCCGTAGTCACCCACGTAGAGGACCCCGCGGTAGAGGGCCGGAGCGGCCTTGATGGCACCGCCCAGGTCGGTCGCCCACTTGGTCTTGCCGTTCCTGGTGCTGATAGCGAAGAGCTCACCGTTCTCGCAACCGAAGTAGAGGGTCTTGCCACGGATCACCGGCGAGGACTCCGATCGGCCGGGCAGCGAGCGACGCCAGACCGTCTTGCCGGTATCGGCATCGAGTTTCATTACCTGTCCCGGTTCGAGGTTGACCAGGTAGATGAAGCCCTTCTGGTAGGCGGGAGAGGAGGCATTCAGCTTGCCGACCCGCTTCTGCCAGATGATCTTGCCTGTATCGGCATCGAAGGAGAAAACCCGGGCGTCGTTGTCGATCAGCCACAGCCGGCCCTTGGCGTAGATCGGCGGGAATTCCAGCAGGGTCTTGTCGCCGTAGCGCCAGATCCGCTTGAAGGGCCCCGGGATGTTCACCGGGACGTTCCTGGTACGGGCCCGGTCATAGCCGTACATCGGCCAGGGCAGCGTTGCCGCCTTCGGTTTGGTCGGCTTCTTGGGGGGCGGTTTCTCGGCGACGAACCCGGCGCTCTCATTACGAACGTCGGCCGGCCGTTTGAGGACTGACCACGCACCGAGCAGGACACCGGCAGTCGCCAGCAGCGCTCCAAGCACCATCAGGGGGTTGTTGCGAACCCACTCAGACAAGTCGAGCTCCGGTAACGATCATTCGCCTGCGGGCCGGGCCCTGTCGGGAGGTTTCTCCACCGTCCAAGCGTACTAGCCGCCATCGCCCGGAAAAAGGCGATCGGGCGAAGGGGGCCTCAGGTCGGTCGAGTCGTCTCTTCGAGCAGTTCGATCACTGATCGATAAGGCATCCCGGTCGCCCGCTCGAGGCCGATCTCGCAGGTCCGGTTGGTCGATACATAACGGTCGGTCGGAGCAGCTCGTACTTCACCGGCCTCGGCGGCCGTGGCACTCGCGGTCAGCTCCGGGTGGAGCATCCCGCGGTCACCGGCGAACCCACAGCACCCGGCCGAGGGCGGCAGTCGAACCTCTCCGGCCAGGGCCGAGGCCACCCTGCGCAGGCTGACGCTCTCGCCCATCTGTTGCCCCGAGCAGGTCGGATGGATAGTCACCGACCGGACCGGGCGGGTCACCTTCAGGTCGGGGAGCAGGTGGGTCTCGGCCCAGGCCAGGGAGTCGAGCACCTCGATCTGCCCGTGCCGCTCGCGGTTATCCGCGGTCAGGCACTCGGGATCGAGATCCCTTATGCCGTGGCCACAGGATGAGGCATCGATCACCACCGGCAGTTGTCCCCCGTCGGTCCATCGCCAGAGGCGCTCGACCGTCCGGTTGGCCATGAAGGCGTGGGCTTCGCTGAATCCCTTGGAGCCGAAGGGCACAGAGCAGCATGACCCCTGGACATCACCCGGGATCCAGACCGGGCTGCCGGCCCGGGCCGAGACGGCGACCAGCGCCTCCGGCAGGCCAGGCCCGGCCCCTTTGGCAGCCGAGGGGCCGAAAATCCGGTTGATGCAGGCCGGCAGGTAGACCGCCCGGGCTCCTTCCCTATGGGTCACAGGGAGTACGGCCGGGGCCGGATCGGGGATGCCCTTGCCCCAATCCGGGATGAGCTCCTCGCCGACCGTCGACCTCAACGGATCGACCATCGCCTGCACCCCCCGATCACCGATCACCCGAGACAGGGTCCGGGCGGTGCGCAGTGCGGCCCGGGCGAGTCTCTCGACCAGATCCCAGCGGCGGGCCAGCCGCAGGGCCTGGCGCTCCTCACGGGGACTCTTCTGGGCGGTACGAAGCTCCTTGACGAATGAACCGGTATCGATCCCGACCGGGCAGGCCATCATGCAGGAGCTGTCAGTGGCACAGGTCTCCAGGCCCTGGTATTCGAACTCCTCGATCAGCACCCGGCGGAGCGCGGTGTCACCACCTTGGCGGACCATCTCGCGTCGCAGGACGATCCGCTGCCTCGGGGTCGTGGTCAGGTGCTGGCTCGGGCAGACGGGCTCACAGAAGCCGCACTCGACGCAGGAGGTGACCGACTCCTCGATAGGCGGGGTCGTCTTCAGGTTCTGGAGGTGGGTCTCCGGGTCATCGGAGAGCACGATCCCGGGCCCGAGGATCCCCTCAGGGTCGGCCAGCCGCTTGATCCGCCACATCAGGTCGGTCGCCTTGTCGCCCCACTCGACCCTGACCCAGGGCGCCATGTTGATTCCGGTCCCGTGCTCTGCCTTGAGTGATCCGTCGTAGCGGTGGCAGACCAGGTCGACCAGCTTCGCCATGAAGGACTCGTACCGTTCGAGGTCTTCGGGGTTGCCGAAGTCCGGGGTCAGCATGAAGTGGAGGTTGCCGGCCGAGGCATGCCCGGCGACTCCGTTGAGGAAGCCGTGCTCGGCCAGGAGGTCACGCAGGTCCTGGGCCCCCTCGGCAATCCTCTCGGGCGGTACGCAGACGTCCTCGACGATCAGCGAGGTTCCCGGGGGCCGGATCTTGCCGATCAGGCCGTGTAGTCCCTCGCGCACACGCCAGTTCAGCTCGATCACCTCTTCGTCCCGGCTGAACTCGACCTCGCGGATCATCTCCCTGCCGTCCAGCAGCGCCAGTGCCCGCTGCTCGCCGGCGTCCAGGCTGGCGTCATCCGGACCGCCGAACTCGACCAGCAGGGCGGCCGATTCGGGATCGAGATCCTTCCAGTGCTCCGGCGCACCGGGCATGTTCCAGGAGGCCGTGATCAAGGCTGGCGCGACCATCAGCTCGACTGCCGTGGCGCCGGCCGCGACCAGCTCAGGAACGGGATCTACTGCTGCCTCGAGGCTCGGGAAGTGGAGCCAGGCGAGGGTCGTCATCGGCGGGATGGCGACCGTCTCGAACTCGACCCGGGAGATGAAGCCGAGGGTCCCTTCAGAGCCGATCATCAGTCGTCGGAAGATCTCGACCGGAGTCTCGGCATCGAGGAAGGCGCACAGCCGGTAACCGACCGTGTTCTTGATCTCGAACTTGCGCCGGATCCGCTCGGCCAGCTCCCGGTCGGCGAGGATCTCTTCACGGATCTCGAGCAGGCCCCGGGCGAGCTCGGGCTCCTCCTTGACGAACTTATCCTCAGCCCCGGGGTCGGTCGAGTCGATCACGGTGCCCGAGGGCAGCACGAAGGTCATCCCGGTGACGGTCGAGTAGGAGTCCCGCGTGGTGCCGCACTTCATGCCCCCTGAGTTGTTGGCCACCACACCACCGATCGTGGCGATCTCGGTCGAGGCCGGATCGGGCCCGATCTTGTAGCCGTAGGGCTCCAGCACCCGGTTGGCATGGCCGAGGATCACTCCCGGCCCGACCGAGACCGAGCGGCCCTCGTCACGGACCTCGACCCCGCCGAAGTGCCGACGGACGTCGACCAGGATCCCGTCGGTCTGGCTCTGGCCGTTCAGGCTGGAGCCGCCGGCCCGGAAGACCACCGGGATGTCGCGGTCACGGCCGTAGGCGATGACCTTCGAGACGTCGTCGGCATCCCGGGCCATGACCACGGCCTTTGGAATCAACCGGTACGGGCTGGCGTCCGAGGCATACCTGACCAGGTCCCCGGCGCCGGGCAGGATGCGATCCTCGCCGAGCAGGGCGATCAGCTCTGACCGGAGCGGCTCTGGCGTCCCCGCGGCGACCCATTCCGGTGCCCTGTCCGGGGCCGGAGGCCCGGGCTCGGGTTCCAGCGCCTTCAGGTCGGGCTCTACCAGGGGCATGGCAACAAGCCTAGAACAGGGACACTCCCTTGGTGATCGGGACCTCGATCAGGCGAGGCCCGTCGGTGGCCGCGATCGCCTCGGCCAGTGCCTGCTCGATCTCATCCGGGGTTTTGGCGACCGAGCTCTCGATCCCGTAGCCGGATGCGATCGCGGCCGTATCCAGGGCCGGCAGGTCGAGGCCGGGCGAGCCGGTGATCTGTTCGATGTCCTGGAACCACTTGAGGATCGCGTATTCCTCGTTCCTCTCAATCAGGAAAACAACCGGGACCCGGTAGGTTGCAGCGGTCCAGAAGGCCGTGACTGCGTACTGGACCGAGCCATCGCCGAGCACACAGACCACCCGGCGCTCGGGGTTGGCCATCTGGACCCCGACTGCGGCCGAGAGGCCGAAGCCGAGTCCGCCGCCTGCCCCGAAGTAATAGCTGCCCGGCTTCGAGATCCTCATCTGGCTGCGGAAGGAAAGGGTTGCTGAGGGCGACTCGAGGACCGAGATCCCGTCCTCCGGCATGACCCTGCGCAGGATCGAGTGGATCAGCGAGGGCGTGACCGGATCCGATACCTCGGGGGCGGGCGGATCCCCGATCGATTCCGGGGCGGGCCGCTCGGAATCCTCGAGCAGATCATTCAGGTCGTTGAGGGCGAGCTTTACGTCACCCACTACTGCATCGCCCATCGGGGCCCGGGCCGCCTCATCGGGATCGGATGTGATGGCAACCAGCTCCGAGCCCTCCGGCAGGAACGGTCCGGTCATGTGGGGGTAGTAGGGGAATACGGACGACCCGATGACCAGGACCAGGTCGTGACCCTCGAGTGCCTGGCCGGCAGGGCCGATGGCCGGCGGCAGGATGCCCCTGAAGGAGGTGTGGCCCTCGGGAAACCCGAGCCGCCCACCGCCCGGAGCGGGCGAAGCCCAGACCGGCAACGACTGCCCCTCGGCCAACCGGATTGCCTCGTCCCAGGCCCCCGCGGCATCGATGTCGGGCCCGGCGATCATCACCGGATTGGTGGCGCCGGCCAGACGTTCGGCCAAGGCGGCGATCGCAGCCCGGTCGGGACCCGTCCTCCCCTCCACGTCGCGGGCGATGATCAGGGCGGCATCGTTTGCCGACATCTCCATGTCCCAGTCGTCCATCGGGACGGAGACCATCACCGGGCCCTTCGGCGGCAGGCTGGCCAGGTGGATGGCCCGGGCCAGTGCCTGGGGCACGTCTTCGGCACGGGCCGGCTCGTAGGCGAACTTCACGTAAGGATCGGCCACACGGGTCGCATCGCGGTTGGTCAGGTTTGCCTGAATGCCGATCTGGGCACGAACCTGCTGGCCGACCGTAATGACTACGGGTGAGTGGTTGGCCTGGGCGTTGAAGATCGCCCCGACAGCGTTGCCCAGGCCCGGGGCGGTGTGCAGGTTGACCAGTGAGGGCCTGCCGGTCGCCTGGGCATACCCGTCGGCCATTCCGACCACGGCTGCCTCCTGCAGGCCCAGGATGTACTCGAAGTCATCGGGGAAATCCTGGAGCATCGGCAGCTCGGTCGATCCCGGATTGCCGAACATCGTGGTCATCGAGTGTTTACGGAACAGATCGAAGGCGACGTCGCGTACGGTCGGCATCGCGCCAGCCTACAGCCGTCTCGAATCAGGCGCCGGCCTTCCCCCCGGCCCGGTCGGCTGTAAAGATGTCCCGGTGCGACGGTCGACCATGATTTCAACTGGCGTGGCCCTGCTCTTCATTGTCGGCTGTGGCGAAACCACGGCCGAAACTCCGGTCGCCTGCCTCGATGGACCTCAGGCGATTGCCGGTGCCCTGACCAACGCCCCGAACCCGGTCAGACTCGACGGTGATGTGCCGATCAGCGACTGCCTTGCCAGGAACCAGACCGGGGGCCAGATGGCCAACTTCGGTGCCGACTCGGTCGCCGTTGCGACCGAACTCGGCCTGAGGATCAAGCGCTCCGGCCCCGACTCGATCGCCGCCTCGATCCAGGGCGGTTACCTGGTTGGGGCGCTCGAACGCGGTTCAAAGGAAAGTGATGGGATCCACCAGGCCCTGGTCGACCGGGTAAGGAGCGCTGTGGTCAACGGTGTGGACAGGGTCGGGCGACCGGCCAGGGTCCATTACGAGGCCGGTCTCACGGCCGGTGAGGAGATCGGATGAAAGGAGTGGGTCCGGATGGAGGGTGAGCGCGAACGACTCTGGGGCGGCGAGACCGAGAAGGCCGTCGGCAACTTCCCGGTTTCCGGTGAGCAGATCCCGGCCCCGGTGATCCACTGGCTAGGAAGGATCAAGGCTGCTGCCGCCCGGACCAATGCCGATCTCGGTCTGCTCGACGGCGACGTCGCTGTGCGGATCGCCGCCGCAGGCGACTCCGTCGGGGCCGGCGAGCACGATGACCAGTTTCCGGTGGATGTCTTCCAGACCGGCTCAGGTACGTCCTCGAACATGAACGCCAACGAGGTGATCGCAACTCTGGCCGGTGATGAGGCCCACCCCAACGATCACGTCAATCTCGGCCAGTCTTCGAATGACGTCTTCCCCTCGGCCGTCCACCTTGCTGCCCTCGACCTGGTCCACACCGATCTGCTGCCGGCCATGGCCGTCCTGGCCGGGGCGCTGGAGGCCAAGGCAGAGGAGTTCACCGACACGGTCAAGGCCGGCCGGACCCACCTGATGGATGCCGTTCCGGTCACCCTCGGTCAGGAGTTCGCCGGCTACGCGGCCCAGGTGCGGCTGGGGATCGATCGGGTGTCGGGCACACTGGGAAGGGTCGGACAGATACCCCTCGGCGGTACTGCGACCGGCACCGGGCTCAACACCCACTCCGACTTCGCCGAGGGCGTCCGCGGGCTGCTCGGCCAGGAGTTCGGCCTCGAGATTTCGGCACCGGCCGATCCGTTCGAGGCACAGGCCAACCGGGACGCGCTGGTCGAGCTCTCCGGTGCACTCAAGGTCTATGCCGTTTCTCTGGCGAAGATCGCCGGCGACATAGCCCTGATGGGGTCCGGCCCCCGGGCCGGCCTGGCCGAGCTGAAGCTGCCCGAGCTCCAGAAGGGCTCGTCGATCATGCCGGGAAAGGTCAACCCGGTGATCCCCGAGGTGGTCATCCAGGTGGCCGATCAGGTGATCGGCAATGACTCGGCGATCACCATCGCAGGCACCCAGGGCCAGTTCGAGTTGAACGTCCGGGTCCCCCTGATCGCCCGCAACCTGATCGACTCGATAACGATCCTCGCCAGTGCCTCTTCACTGTTTGCGACCAAGTGCGTCAGTGGCCTCGAGGCGAATGAGGAAAAGACGACTGCCCACGCCGAGGCGACCCTGGCTACGGCGACGGCCTTGAACCCCCACATCGGTTACGACCGGGCGAGCGAGATAGTCCGGGAGGCTGCCGAGTCCGGCCGGGGCCTCAGGGAGGTCGCCCTGGAACTCGGGGTCGATGAAGCCGTCCTCAAGGAGGCCCTCGACCACATCGGGATGGCCCGTCCTCACGACTGAACCGGGAGTCCCCCCGGGGGCGGGGTTCAGCCCGGCTGGAAGGTGACCAGCCTCTCCTCGGTCAGCTCGAGTACGCCGTAGGCCGGACCCTCACGGGTGTTGCCCGAGTCCTTGACCCCGCCGTAGGGCTGTTGGTCGGCCCTGAAGGTCGGTACCTCGTTGATCAGCACCCCGCCGAACTCGAGCGTGTAGGCGGCCCGCAACGCGTTGCCGATGTCCTTGGTGAAGACCCCGGCCTGGAGGCCGAACTTCGAATCGTTGGCCATCGCCAGGCCCGTCTCGAAGTCGGGAAACCTGTCCACGGTCGCAACCGGCCCGAAGATCTCGGCACACCAGACCTTTGAGTCCCGGTTCGGGTGCTCGATCAGGGTCGGGGCCAGGCAGCGATCACCATCGACCAGCTCGCCGCCGACCAGGATCTTGCCGCCCTCGGCTGCCGCCTCGTCGACCCAGGTCTTCACCCGGTCTCTCTCACCGCGGTCGATCAGCGGTCCGACGTCTGTCTCGGGATCCATCGGGTCACCGACGACCAGGCCCTCGATGTTGGAGATCAGCCTCTCGATGAACCGGTCCGCGATCGCTTCATGCAGCAGGATTCGCTGGGTCGAGATACAGCTCTGGCCGGCGTGTGAGAAGGCGTGGACCTGAGCTTTGTCGGCCGCCGTCTCCCAGTCGCCGTCTTCGTTGACGATCAAGGGGGCGTTCGAGCCGAGTTCGAGGTTCACCTTCTTGTGGGGAACCTTTGCCTGGATTCCCCAGCCGACCGGGACCGATCCGGTGAAGGTGATCGCCTTGATCAGGTCGTTCTCGACAAGTGCGTTACCGACGGTAGCTCCACTGCCCGGGATGACGCTCAACCAGCCATCGGGAAGCCCGGCATCGACCAGCACCTCGGCCAGCTTCAGGGCGCTGATCGGTGTCTGGCCGGCCGGCTTCAACACCACCGCGTTGCCGGCCGCGAATGCCGGGCCGAGCTTGTGGGCCACCAGGTTGAGCGGGAAATTGAAGGGGCTGATCGCCCCGACTACCCCGTAGGGAACCCGGAGCACCACTGCCAGCTTGCCGACCCCGCTCGAGGCGGCCTCCATAGGCACAGTCTCCCCGGTCAGCTTTCGTGCTTCGGTTGCGGCGAACTTGAGGGTGTCGGCGCAGCGGGTTGCCTCGACGGTGGCCGTCTTGATCGGCTTTCCGGCCTCCCGGGCGATCGTCTCGGCCAGGTCATCGCGGCGCTCGCGAACCAGGTCGGCCGCCCTGTCGAGCACCTCTGCCCTGGCGAATTGGGGAAAGTCACCGGACTCGAAGGCCGCCTGGGCCTCATCGACTGCCCGGGAAACGGTCTGTTCGTCCCCCTGGGCGACGCGGCCGACGAGGGAATCGTCATAGGGGCTTAGGACCTCCGACCACTCGCCGGTCTCCTCCCACTTGCCGCCAACCAGAAGTTTGTAGTCCACCTCTGAACCCTTCTTCTCGATCTTCACCTTTTGTCAACCGGGGCCATCTGGCCCCGGACCGGTCCAGACTAGATGATCATGGTCAGACCCCGAAGGCGGAGCCGGTGGGTTCGGCTCCCTAGACCTTGATCGTCACGACGTCGCCGTCGCGGATCACGTACTCGCGGCCTTCGATCCGGAGCTGACCGGCATCCCGTGCCGCGGCATAGCTGCCCAGCTCGACCAGCTCATCCCAGCCGATCACCTCTGCCTTGACGAATCCCTCCTGGATGTCGGTGTGGATCGTCCCGGCTGCCTCGTAGGCAGTCGAGCCCGCGGGCAACGGCCTGGCGACTGCCTCGTTGCCCTCGCCGGCGGTGAAGAATGTGATCAGGCCGAGCAGGTCCCAGGCCGCCTTGACGAGCCTGTTCAAGCCCGACTCGGCCGCCACGCCGAGCGACTCGCGCATCTCTGTCGCCTCGGCCGGTTCTAGCTCGGCGAGCTCGCCCTCAATCCGGTGGCTGAGGGCGATCGCCACCGCCCCGTTCTCACGGGCGTAATTGGCGACTTCTTCTGGCACCTCGGCCTCGCCTTCATCCACGTTGACCACGTAGAGCATCGGTTTCGAGGTCAACGCCTGCAGGTGCCGGACGGCATCGGGGGCGTTCTCGGGCACCGGAACCGAGCGGACCGGCTTCCCCTCGGCGAGGGCATCGCGCACCCGTTCGAGCCACTCCTTCTCGGCGATCGCCTCGGGGTCTCCGGAGCGGGCCTGCTTGGTGACCCGCTCGAGCCTCCGCTCGGCCTGGTCGAAGTCGGCCAGGACGAGTTCGGTCTCGATCGTCTCGATGTCACGCAGCGGGTCCACCGAACCCTCGGGGTGGGGGATGTTCTCGTCGGTGTGGGCCCTCACCACGTGGCAGATCGCGTCCGTTTCACGGATCGAGGCGAGGAACTGGTTGCCCAGGCCCTCGCCCTCGGAGGCTCCCTTGACCAGGCCGGCGATGTCATGGAAGTCGATCGTCGCCCTGGTCACCTTGTTGCTCTTGAGCGTCTCGGTCAGCCTGTCCAGGCGCTCGTCGGGAACCTCGGCCACGGCCACGTTCGGCTCGATCGTGGTGAAGGGGTAGTCACCGGTCTGGGCGCCGCCCTGGGTCAGGGCGTTGAAAAGTGTGGACTTGCCGGCGTTCGGCAGCCCTACGATGCCGACCTTCATAGGGGCAGCTGTGGCTGGTTCACCGGTGCATCGGCCTGGTTTACCTCAGGCAGCGGCACCAGGGAACCGATGATCAGGCCGAGTCCGGCCCCGGCCAGGACGTCGGTCGGGTAGTGGAGTCCGAGGTAGGGGCGGGAGGCGGCCATCAAGGTGGCGATCGCGAAGAGCGGTATTCCGAGTTCAGGGGCGATCCGGGCCATCACCGAGGCCGAGGCGAACGAGGCCGTCGCGTGGGCCGAGGGGAAGGAGAGCGAACTCGGTGCACCGCCCAGGGGTGGCAGGCCTTCGAGCACCGGGCGGGGGCGCCGGAAGATCAGCTTGAGGATGAAATTGACCAGGATCGAGAGTGGACCGACCAGGGCGGCGACCAGCCACTGGACGCGGCGGTCCGGATCAAAGATCACCCCGATGATCCCGATGCCGAACCACAGGTAGGCGTTCTCACCGGCCTTGCTGAGGATGGTAGCTGCCCGCTCGGCCCAGGGGGCGTGGCCATGGGTCCGCATGTAGCGGAGCAGCTCGAGGTCGAAATTGGGCTTCTTCTCGTTCACCGGGACAGGTGCCAGATTACGCTGCGGCCCGGGCCGGAAAGGCTATTGGGCCGGCTAGAAGCCGACCTTGCCCTCGCCCGAGACGATCCGGACGAAGGTCACTTTGCCGAGATCGAGGATCAGGGTCTCCTCGGGGCTTTCGAGTTCGTGGCTTCCCTTGCCTGCCTCCAGGGCCTTCTTCAGGTCCTTGAGCTCCCCTTCATCGACCCGTGCCGGCACGACCTGACCGCCCTCGAACCCGATCTCTATCCGACTGGTGCTGGCCACTCAGTCGCCATCCTCGCCGTGGCCATTGGCCGCCGGCTCGACGATCTCGGTGAGGACGCTCCCGGTGGACTTCGGGTGCAGGAAGGCAACCTTGCTCTGCCGTATCCCGACCCTGGGCTCCTCATCGATCAACTCCAGCCCGGCTTCCCGGACTTCCGCGATCGCCTGGTCGATGTCCTCGACCGCGTAAGCGACATGGTGGATTCCGGGGCCCTTCTTGGCGATGAACTTCCCTACCGGGGTGTCCGGGCCAAGCGGCGAGAGCAGCTCGACGTGGCCGTCGCCAACATCCAGCAGAACGGCCTCGACTCCCTGGGACTCGACCGTTTCACGGTGGACCAGTTCCATCCCGAAGCTCCGTTCATAGAGCTTGATCGAGCCATCGAGGTCTTCGACGGCTACTCCGATGTGATCGATGCGTTCGAACAAGGGTGGGGTTCCTCCGGTCGGCCCCGGCGTTATCGAACCCGGGCCTGTCGCGTAGATATATGGGCGAGTGACCTTAGCGAGAACCGCTCTGCCGGGCGAGCGGGGGCACTCACTCGGGGGCGGTGCCGAGCAACCTCGGGGGGAGCCAGGCAAACAGCTCCCGCATCAGTCGGACATCGGCCACTGCGACCCTCTCATTGGCGCCATGAATCAGTGGCCTGGTCTCTTCCAGACCCATCGCCCTCTGTGGGCAGAAGCCGAGGACGGTCGCCCCGAACTCCTTCCGAAACCAGTGGCTGTCGGAGAACCCAGGCATCACCAAAGGCAGGACGGAGGCCCCCGGTTCCACCTCGGCGACCCATTCCTCGATCGCCTCGGCCAACGGTCCCCCGTAGTCTGACCGGGTCCCTGTGACCGGGTCGTTGAACTCGATCGTCCACTCGCCCTGGCCCAGGACTGACTCGATCCTCTCCAGCACCTCCTCACCGGTCATGCCCGGGGGTGTCCGACAGTCGACCACCAACTCGGCGCCTGAAGGGATCACGTTTTCGCGGTCCGAGGCGGCCGCCATCGTCGGTGCCAGGGTCACACCGAGCATCGGGTCGGCCAGCAGGTCGGCCAGTTGTCGATCGCTCGCACGGATCTGCTCGAGGGCCTCGTCGAGGTCATCCGGTACCTCGCCCAGCAGCCGTTCCAGGAAGCGCTCGGTGTCCGGAGTCGACTCCCTCGCTGGCTGGCGGTCGAGGCGGGCAAGGGCCGGGGCCAGTTTCAACAGGGCGTTGTCGCCGACGGCCGGCAGGGACCCGTGGCCGGCCGTGCCGGCGGCCCGCAGGGTGAACCTGAAGGTCCCCTTCTCACCGACCGAGAGGGTGAAGAACTTCCGGCCGTCGAACTCGATCAGCTCCCCGGCCCCCTCGTTGACCACCCATTCACACCGGACTGCCTCGGGGGCTTCTTCACACAGCCACTTCGCCCCGTAGTGGGCGCCGGTCTCCTCATCGGCCGCCACCACCAGGATCAGGTCGCCGCGGGTCGGACGCCAGCCGCTCGCGGCGAGGCCGATGCAGGCGGCCGTCTCGGATGCGACCTGGTCCTTCATGTCGAGGGCCCCACGGCCCCAGACGTAGCCATCGACCAGGTCTCCACCCCAGGGGTCGTGCTCCCACTCGCCCGGATCGGCCGGAACGGTGTCCACATGGCTGATCAGGGCGAGGTTGGGTCCCGGCTCGCTTCCCTCCAGGCGGGCCACCAGGTTGGGCCGCTCCGGAACCTTCGCCAGGACCTCGGTCGACCAGCCCGATTCCTCGAGCAGGCCCCGGAGGAACTGGATCGCCTCCCCCTCGTTCCCGGGCGGGTTGACGGTGTTGAACTGGATCAGTTCCCTCAGCAGGTCGATCTCATCCACCAGGCCAGTATCGCCCAAGCTCGATCACAGCCGGTCACTCCCTCCCTGCCTCTTTGCCAACTCGGGGCCGGCCCGTCATCCTCTCGGTGGTGGAGCGTCTGTTCGACAGCGAGGAACCGCAGGACCTGGCCGGGGGGACGAGTCCGGCAGCCGACGGGCCCGGGGCGCCGCTGGCCGCCCGGATGAGGCCGCGCTCGCTGGCCGAGGTGGTCGGGCAGGCCGAGATCATCGGTGAGGGCACCGCCCTCAGGGAGGCGATCGAGTCCGGTAGCCCACACAGCGCGATCTTCTACGGGCCGCCCGGGAGCGGCAAGACAACCCTGGCGCGGGTAGTAGCGGCGACCCTTGACGGGGCTTTCGAGGAGATCTCGGCAGTCAACGCCGGCCGGCCCGAGGTCCGGAAGGTGATTGAACGGGCGAGCGACCGTCTCTCGACCTCCGGCAGGCGGACCGTCCTCTTCCTGGACGAGATCCACCGCTTCAACAAGGCCCAGCAGGACGCGCTGCTCCCGGCGGTGGAGGCCGGCACCCTGACCCTGATCGGGGCCACCACGGAGAATCCCTTCTTCGAGGTTAACCGCGCCCTGCTTTCACGCTGTCAGGTCTATGAGTTGAAGGCTCTCTCCCGAGGTGACCTCGAGCTGCTCCTCGAGCGTGCCCTGGCAGAGCCCGACCGCGGGGTGGCCGGTCAGGTCGAGCTGGAGCCCGGCGTGGTCGGGTTGATCGCCGGTCGGGCCGGGGGCGATGCCCGGGCCGCCCTGGCCGCCCTGGAGAGGTTGGCGGCCCGGGGCGGGTCGGCCGGCCCGGCAGAGGCCGAGGACGCGCTGCAGGCGCCGGTGGTCGGCTTCGACCGGGACGGCGATCTCCACTACGACTACATCTCGGCCTGGATCAAGGCGACCCGGGGGTCGGACCCCGATGCCTCGCTCTATTACCTGGCCGTGATGCTTGAGGGAGGTGAGGATCCACGATTCATCGCCCGCCGGATGGTCATCCTGGCCTCGGAGGACATCGGCAACGCCGACCCCCAGGCGCTCACCGTTGCCACCTCAGCCGCCGCCGCGGTCGACCGGGTCGGTCTGCCCGAGGCGGCCCTGAATCTTGCCCAGGCAGCCACCTACCTCGCCCTGGCCCCCAAGTCCAACGCCTCCTACCGTGCCCTGGAGGAGGCCAGGAAGGAGGTGCGTGAAAACGGCCCCCGTCTGCCGCCTGACCACCTGCGGGATGCCCACTACCCCGGTGCCGGCGAACTCGGTCGGGGGGTCGGCTACGTCTACCCCCACGATCTCGATTCCGGCATCAGCGAGCAGTCGCTTATGCCCGAGGGGCTGGATGAGAAGGTCTTCTATGAGCCGACCGACCGGGGTTTCGAGGCCGAGCTGGCCAAACGCCAGGAGGCGGCGGCCCGAATCAGGCGGGCAGCCCGGCCCGATTGACCCCCGGGCCGGCGAGGCAGGAAAGGGCGGAACTTTTCCCTCCCGGGCGGGTTCATTACGTACCCGGCACATTGAACCTAGCCGGGGAGGGTGCTGTACTGGCCGGAGGCTCGGACTGGGGGCCTCCGGCCTTTTCTTTTCCTCTTTGACGTGCCGACCGGCCCGGCGACAACCGGTTTGGCGGTCCGGGGTGACGCGGCTACACTGCGGGCCATGACTACCGAGACTGCCACCGAGGCATCCAGCAACGGGCGCGGAGCCGAGACCCCTTCCACGCTTGCGTCCTTCAATCCGGCCACCGGTGAAAAGATCGGCGAGGTTCCGACTATCACGCCGGACGATGTCCAGGGGATCGTCGACGAGGTCGCCGCCGTCCAGTCGGCCTGGGCCGAGCTCACCGTGGCCGAGCGGGCCCGGTACGTCGAGCGGGCCGCCCGGGTGATCCTCGACCGGCTGGACGAACTCGCCAACCTTCTCTGCGCCGAGCAGGGCAAGCCGATCGCCGAGTGCTTCACGATGGAGATGATCCCCTCGGTCGACGCACTCAGGTGGAGTGCGAAGGAGGGCCCGAAGATCCTCGCCAACGAGCGGATCGCCTTCCCCCAGCCGATCTTCAAGACCAAGCGGGCCCGCTTCCAGTACGAGCCGATCGGGGTGGTCGGTGTGATCGCACCGTGGAACTACCCGTGGACCATCCCGGTCCAGGAGGTGGCGATCGCCCTGATCGCCGGCAACGGGGTGGTGCTCAAGCCGGCCAGCCTCACGCCCCTGCTCGGCGAGGAGATCCAGCGGGTCTTCGAGGATGCCGGGGTACCGCGGGGCCTTGTCCGCACGGTCCACGGCGGCGGCCGGATCGGAGACGCCCTGACCAAGTCCTCGGCCGGCAAGATCTTCTTCACCGGGTCGGTGCCGATCGGCTACAAG